>JALWRB010000408.1 GCA_027077875.1 Candidatus Heimdallarchaeota archaeon | reverse complement strand
AGTCCGGAATTATAGACCTTCGCTGTGAATTGATCATACTTCCCATCCTTGTCCGAATCAGAGAATTTACCTTCTGATACGAGAAGGAGATTGTTGGATGATGTATCAGTCAAACTAGTTACGGTTATCCATATTATACCAGTCGTCGCAGCAGTTAGAGCAATAATCATTACGACCGCAATAATAGGACTCACTGCCCGCTTTCTTGAACCCATATCCTAACATTCTCCTTTAATTAATATTAACTAATCGATGGTAATTATGAGGAGAGTTCACCCATTATGGATAATACAAATTCATCAGAACCGCTAATACCGAAGTTGATATATACGCACAATAGACTACGACCTATGCAATCTCATTGGGATAGGGTTTACGATGGTAAGGATATCACAAAGCTAGGATGGTATCAGAAGAAACCACAACCCAGCATCAAATTGATCGGATCACTCAATCTCGATAAGAAAAGCCGAATCTTCATCGCTGGAGCAGGAGCTACTACACTCGTAGATCATCTTCTTCAGGAAGGGTATAATTCTATAACTGCATGTGATATATCAAAGAAGGCCCTTGATCACCTTAAAGCTAGGGTCGGAGAAGACAATGTGAACTATATAGTCGACGACCTCACCTGTATGAATCACTCGGTGAATGATATCGACCTCTGGTACGACCGAGCAGTTCTTCACTTCCTCACAGAGGAGGAGAAGAGGATGGCGTATTGGGAACACATGGACAATGCAGTCAAGAACGGGGGACACGTGATCATCGCAGCCTTCTCTACTGAAGGAGCGAGGAAATGCAGTGGGCTAGATGTACATCGGTACAACAAGGACATGCTGGTAGAATTCATGGGTGAGAAGTATGAGCTCCTCAAGGCATTCGACCACATTTATACAATGCCAAGCGGGGACAAACGCCCGTATGTGTACACACTATTCAGAAAGAGATAGATATCAGATCTGTGGAATACTAGAGTTTCTATTCTCCACCTCCTAGTAGCAATTGTTGACAGTCAATGCAGACTTACATACGCACTCTGTATTCGCAGGTGGGACGGGATCAGGAACCATCCAGAAGAAGCTCACGGAGATGAGGGGAAGATTCATCGAGACCCAGGTCATCTCACAGATGAAAGGTGTGAATCTACTCGGGACGGGAGACGTTCAGTTCGAGCCCTACCTTGATTTTCTTGAGGAAAACCTGGTCGAGCAGGAGGAGGGACTGTTTACCTTTGAGGTAAACGAGAATGATCTATCGAATTTCCTGTCAAAGAAAGGGTTTTCCTTTGAAGTTCAGGAAGATCCGAGATATATCCTACAGACCGAATTAATCTTCACGACTGCGGTTGGTAAACGCAGGAAAAAAGCCCATGTCGTCATGCTCTTTCCCTCATTCGAGAGTGTCAGATCTCTGAACTCCCTCCTAGACATGTGGGGAGTCTCCCGCCAGAAAATGGCACGACCATTCGTGGTATGTGAGAGTGCAGAGCAGGTTGGCGATAGGGTTAACTCCATCATGGACATAGACCCCCACGTAGAGGTCATCCCTGCCCACGTTATGACCCCAGAAGGAGTGTACGGAGGGGATTTACAAATTGATTTTCTCGACCAGTTCTTTGGGGATTCAGCCGACAGGATCAGAATTGTGGAGACTGGTCTGAGCGCTGATCCCGCCATCTTGGGAATGGTCCCCGAGCTGGATGACCGGATACTTATTTCGAATGCAGACGCCCACTCCTCTGCCCTCAATAGACTTGGCAGGGAATTTACCAGTGTGGACCTCAACAAATTTGACTACCGCTCGTTAATCGATGCCCTGAGAGCCGGCAATGTTTCAAAGACCGCTGAATTCCACCCGACAGAGGGAAGGTATTTCCTCACCGGTCACAGGGATAACCGTAAGAAGCCCTTCCTTCACGGTAAAGGTCAGTTTTGTTACTATTCCTATAGACACTTACCTGAGAATCGGATCTGCCCGGTGTGCAAGAAACCACTTACTATAGGTGTGCTGCAGAGAGCCTATGAGCTTACTGAAGCACAGGGTGCTGACAGGCGATTTGGCGAGGGTCCCAAACGACCATACGTCACTATGATCCCATTGATAGAGATCCTCGGATTCGTGAGGGGGATAAAGACTCTCAACTCTAAGAAGCTCTTAAGGGAGTACACGAGCATCGTGTCCAATATAGGTAGCGAGAGTAGGATCTGGATGGAGGACAATCTGGATCTAGGAGAGATTGACCCAGAGGTGTCAGGTGCAATAGTGGAGGTGAAGAAGGGAAATTTCTGCTTCTCCCCGCCTGGGTTCGATGGCACCTATGGTAGACTGGTAATCGGAGAAACCTACGACTTCGAGGATCTCAAGGTCGAAGAAATTTAAGGAGAATACCTAAGTGCTAATTCTTCTTGAACATGTTCTTGAGCACGAAGTATGCCATCTTTGGGTTAGCAAGTAGTCTTCTTCTGAGGTAGGCAGTGGCATCACCTTTGTCAATAGCGAACGGAACGTATAATCTGACGGTATTGCCAGCCTCAACGAGTTCTCTCTGTATTTTGTCCATTGGAACTCCGAGGAGTTGCTGAAATTCGAAGTTCTTCTTGTCGTAACCCCTTTCCTTTGCAATCTCCCAGAACTTTCTGATGTATTCTACATCGTGTGTGGCGAACTCTACATAGTGACCATGATCTGCCAGCTTCTGTGCGTACTCCAACAGTTTCTCTTTCATGTCCGGTTTCTTCGTGTAGGCGATCTCGGCGGGCTCGATGTATATCCCTATGCAGGTCCTGATCCTCGTTTTTACGCCCTCTTGGATAATCTGGTCGATGTCCTGCTCCGTCCTGAATAGCCGTGACTGAAGGACTGTACCGAATGTCGGATGCTTCTTGAGGAGCTCTTTGTAGAGCTCAAGGGTGATGTCGGTGTAAGGATGATCCTCCATATCGAGGGTGACATTTATGCCCCTCTCATCAGCGTAGGACACAAGACGCTCGATTGACTTCTTCGCAAGATCGAGGTCGAAAAGTAACCCGAAGGCAGAGAGTTTGATTGAAATGGTGACATGGTCTTTCCGATCCCCAATCATGTCGATAACCTTCATGTAGGTCTGGACATTCCTCTCTACTTCATCAGGGTTTTTGACAAACTCACCCAGCAGGTCGACCGTAGAACAAATACCCCTACTCCATAGCTCATCAATTTTCACAAACGCATTCTCTATACCGTATCCGCCAACGTAATTCCGAGCGAAGTACCT
>JALWRB010000407.1 GCA_027077875.1 Candidatus Heimdallarchaeota archaeon | reverse complement strand
TCCCAGAGCAGCTTGAGAGGAAATTCTTCCAAGCGGTTGAGCGTCTGCCCATCCCCACGCTGATCTACAGCCCCCTCTTCACAGGGAAGATGTCGCCTGTCGCAAACATCGTCTATGCCGTACACCCAGGTGACAGTGTGTACTGGTCGGCCTACCACGCGCTCAAGTCAGATCTGCAGGTCACGCTCATCGACACATACGTAGAGGGCAGAGCAGACCTGATGCTCGATCCCGCATCCATACCCTTCGTTTCGTGGGAGGAATTCTACGGTCAGTGGAAGGGAGAGGGGCACTTCGGGACGATTCACGCACGAAGGTCGTACCGAATGGCAAGGAGGGTGGAGGAGGTGTTAAGGCAGGGAGGTGATTATGCCCTTGTCTGTGGGATAGCCCACGTACCGGTGATCATGCGTCACCTCGAGCGGAGTTTTGGGACGGCACACACGTTGGAGTTCAGCCCTACCTTGGAGCGTGACGTCGAGAGACTCCTTGACTCATCGCTTGATGAGTCTTATCTTGGGGAGGCAGTGACTGGATGGGAGTTAGCAGACGTTGACCCGAAGTCGATCTTTGTCGTCATGGGTGATATTCCATACCTCGTCCAGAGGTCAGTTGACACCCCAGGTTTCTCATACCTCGAGGGACTGAGGGATCTCTACTTCGAAGCGCACAAAGCATACCGTACAAAGTTCGACGACTCGGTATCTCCAGCGACCTTCCGCAGGTTGTTCCAGTTCCTGAGAAACCTTTCGAGAATACGGGGCTACCTCGTGCCCTCGATGATCGACATGCTCACCGCGGCCAACGCCATGGTGGACGGTGACTACGCCTTCGAGGTCTACAGGGTGATGGTGTCCTTTGCCTACTTGCCAAGCAGGTGGAACAGGCTTGAGCGAACCTTCAAGGTCATCCCGGATGAGTCACTGAGCCAGTCGATCAGGTTCACTTTCAGAGTGAGGATGCCGCGTCCAGTTCTGAAGAAGAGAACCGAGGACGACGATCCCTTCGAGGACCCCATCCCCGACGAACTCTATCCCGGCCACTGGCAGGAAATATGGGAGAAGCACTCACCCTACTCCACCGTCTCCTATCCACCGGAGGACGTGTACATCGAGAACTACTTCAACTTCCTACGGAGGCGTGCGCAGGAAATCCTCGCCGAGGAGAAAGCAGTGGTTGAGAAGTTCTCCACGAGTCTCGAAGACGGGATTGCGTGGCACGAGACGCTAAGGAACTGGCACGAGAAAAAGATCTATGTGAAGCGGGTACCGAGAACCGTCCCTGACATCGGAGCACTTATCGTACAATTTCAGGAGGAACACGACAAGGAGTACGAACACCACTCGACACTCTACGCCGAGCACGAGAAAGAGTCTGACATCTCCATCGTCTCCACCAATCCCGGAGACGAGATCATTGGACCTGGGATCACCCGGATAAAGATTGCCGCTATTGTCTCAGTCTTCCCTCCGCAGCACTACGCAGTCCAAGTTCCCTACGGTACAGACGACCTGAAGACCAAGCTCCTCTACACAGCCATGAACATGGCAACCTCCGATGTCATCGTGCTCGTGGCCCCTCGTCCCCCAACAGCGGCTCACCGCTACTTCGTCCGGAGCTACGGGTACAAGCTCCTCTACATCCCCATGCAGCAGCTCACCAAGGCTTCCCTCCACCGCCTGAGGACGATGCACCTCCTCGCACACCCCGACCTCCGGGAAATCGCCCGTCAGTACATTGGATTCTGAATAGTACGCTTGGGCAAGGTTGAAAAGGATTCATCGCAAACTTCCCTCGATGAGTGAATTGAAGAAAACTATTCTCTACTCTTGGCACAAAGAACATGGCCAGATCGTAGACTTCGCGGGCTGGGCCATGCCTGTGCGGTACTCGGACATCACCACGGAGCACATGGCGGTCCGCGAGAACTGTGGGATCTTTGACGTCAGCCACATGGGTAGAATCTGGATACGGGGTCCTGGAGCCTTCGACCTCCTCGACACTCTGGTGGTAAGAGACCTCTCCAAGGTGAAGGAGAATCAGGCGGCATACAGCTTCATGCTCAACGAGAGGGCAGGGTTCAGGGACGACGTCATAGTCACCAAGTTCACCGACGAGGAGTGGCTCCTAGTCTGCAACGCCGGTAATCTCGACAAGATCTGGGAATGGGTGCAGCTCCATGGGAAGAACTTCGACGTCCAACTGGAGAACAAGTCGGCCCAGAGCGCGATGTTCGCCGTGCAGGGACCGAAGGCCCGAGAGATTATATCCAGCATGACAGATGATGAGCTCCCCGGTAGATTCAGAGCTGGTTGGATCACACTTGACGGCCAGAAGGTGCTCTTCTCGGGGACGGGATACACTGGAGAGGACGGTGGGGAGATCGCGCTCTTCGACGACAGCGAAGAGCTGGAGAGCAAAGCCCTGAAGCTCTGGCAGTCATTTATCGACAAGGGAGCAGAGCCCTGTGCGCTCGGTGCGAGGGACACCCTCCGGCTCGAAGCAGGCTACTCTCTCTACGGGAACGACATGGACGAGGACACGCATGTGCTGGAGTCCAGCTTGGCCTTCGTTCCCTTCGCACATATCCACAAGGACAGGGACTACATCGGGAAGGAGGCGACTCTGGCCAAGGAGGGCAAGGAGGAGAAGTTCAGGGTGTTCTTCAAGCTCGTGGAGAGGGGGGTTGCAAGGCACGGGTACCCGGTCATTGTCGATGGCGAGGAGGCGGGGGTCGTCACCTCGGGAACACGGTCACCACTGACCAAGGAGTTCATCGGGATGGCCTATATCCCCTATACCCTCAAGGAAGTCGGCTCGAGATTCCACGTGCAGGTAAAACGGAAAGTGCTGGAGGCAGAGGTTATCCCCTTCCCCATCTACGATACCAAAAAGTACGGATACGCTCGTGAGAGTTAATTTTTCACTAAGGTTGAACTCAGGAGTAAAATCTTATCAATTCGACTAGTATTCCGTCATTGCTATTAGAGAACTTTATAACGTATTAGAATTCAGTATCTTCAGTACTGGACAATGGTTGAACCCATAGGTTCAACATGACCGGGAAGAGAGGTCGTAGTCAATGGTGAGTCATGCGCACAAAGTATCTAACAAGGGGCAGATAGTCGTTCCTGCGAAGTACAGGAAAAGACTGAACATCCAGCCCGCCGACAGGATGAATTTCCGCATAAGAGGTAACGTCCTTATAGTCGAGAAGGCGCAGGACACTGCAGCTAACATCGAATACCTCATGAGCAAGAAGCACCAGTTCGGTGA
>JALWRB010000406.1 GCA_027077875.1 Candidatus Heimdallarchaeota archaeon | reverse complement strand
CTGCTCTCCTCACCGAGGTTGCAGGCTTCTCCTCGGGGTTCATAGGATATTACAGGAAGAGACTTATCGACTTCAAGACCGCCAGGTACTTCCTGATGATCGGTGTTCCCTCCGTAATTGTCGGAACGGTGCTCAAGCGCTCTGTCAACTCTGCGATCCTCACAACTGGCTTTGCGGTCGGTATGGTTCTCCTCTCACTGTACGTCTTCATCATGAGCAGGAACAAGGAGATCGACACTTCCAACGGTGTGATGAGATCAATCACAGATGCTGAGGGAAATATCCACGAGTACCTCGTCTGCAACCAACATGAGGGGGGGATCCTCGCAGGTATCGGCTCGTTCGTCACGGGACTCATCAGCGTGGGGGTGGGAGAGACAGTCGTCTCCACCCTACGTGGGAGATGCAATTTACCAATGGGTGTCGCCGCTGGAACCTCGGTCTTTGTGGTCATTATCGTTGTCCTGACCTCTGCGGTTGTAGACGTCGCACTCGTAGGTATAGAGGCTATACCATGGACTCTCGTCATGTTCACTATCCCGGGAGTGCTCATCGGTGGACAGATCGGCGCAAGACTATCCTCAAGAGTGACCGAGTACACCGCTGAGAAATTCCTTATCGTGCTCTTCATCTCACTGGGGTTGGTCATGGGGTACATAGGTCTGAGCTCACTTGGAGTTATTGGATAGGGGGGCTCTACGCTCAATTATTCAGATGAAGTGACGTGACATACAAGTTTAAATAGAAGAATAGGGGATTCATCATACTCAACAGGTGACAGAATGGCAGGTCTAAAGATAACCAAACCCGATGGCACAATAGTCGAAGTCGACAAGTCAGCCATCTCTGCCATCCCTAAGGACGTTCTCCTGAGCCTGTTGACGGGCACACCTACCACTGCGGAAGATACCGAGCCCGAGGTGGAGATGAAGACCATGGACGACTTCATCAACGGGAGCAAGATCGACAAGTTCGCCTTCTTCCTCGTCTCTCAGTACTCGCAGGGAATGACGCTCACCACCCAAGACATTCACAAGGACTGGACGCAGTTCATCGCCAAGGACAACTACGACCTGATGATCGGCAAGTCCAATCTCGCACAGTACCTCACCCGCATGTCGGAGAGGGGACTTCTCACCAAGAACAAGAAGAAGGGCAAGCAGATCACATGGACACTGGAGAAGCAGCTCTACTTGGAGTACCAGAGTCTGGAGATCAGCGAGATACAGATACACCTTTCCCAAGAAATACGTTAGTACACAATTGTTTTTCAAATCACCATGAGAGCTTAATGTGATGAACAAGGAAGACCGGTTCGAACTCCTCGCTGAGAAGAACAGAGTCGCGGAACTCGGAGGCGGTGAGAAGCGCATAGAAGCCCAGAAGGCAAAGGGTAAGATGACCGCAAGGGAGAGAATAGAGAAATTGCTGGATCCCAACTCCTTTCAGGAAATCGACAAGTTCGTCGTCCACAGGACGGACAGTTTCGGTCTGGATAAGCAGAAGTACATGGGAGATGGAGTTGTCACAGGGTACGGGACGATCAATGGCAGGAATGTCTGTGTCTTCGCACAGGACTTTACGGTGTTCGGAGGAGCACTGGGTGAGATGCACGCCCGTAAGATCCTGAAGGTTATGGATCTGGCCATGAAGACCGGGTCGCCGATCATTGGGTTGAACGACTCGGCAGGCGCCCGCATCCAAGAGGGAGTGTCCTCCCTTGCAGGGTACGGTGACATCTTCAGGGCAAATGTCAAGGCCTCGGGAGTCATCCCCCAGATAAGCGTGATCATGGGGCCCTGCGCCGGAGGTGCTGTCTACAGCCCGGCGCTCACGGACTTCATCATCATGGTCAAGGACACCTCGTACATGTTCATAACGGGTCCCAACGTTGTCAAGTCTGTCACAGGAGAGGACATTTTATTCGAGGATCTCGGTGGTGCTTCCACACACGGTCACAAGTCAGGGGTCTCCCACTTCACCACCGGATCAGAAGACGAGGCACTCGCCATGGTGATGAAGCTGCTCGAGTACATACCTGACAACAACATGGAGGATCCCCCGATGAGCAAGGTCGTGCCCCCGACGATATCCACAGAAGCCATTCGAGCAATCCTCCCCGACAATCCCAACAAGGCGTACAACGTACTGGACGTTATCAACTCCGTGATAGACCAAGGGAGCTTCCTCGAAGTGCAGAAGGACTTCGCCACCAACCTCATCGTGGGATTCGCCAAGCTCGGCGGATACTCCGTGGGCATCGTGGCCAACCAACCGATGGCGATGGCAGGTACTCTGGACATCGACGCATCGGACAAGGGCGCCCGTTTCATCAGGTTCTGTGATGCATTCAACATCCCCGTGATCACCTTCGTGGACGTCCCCGGGTTCCTCCCTGGCTCAGATCAGGAATTCAACGGGATCATCAGGCACGGTGCCAAGCTGCTCTACGCCTACTGTGAAGCGACCGTCCCCAAGCTCACCGTCATCCTGAGGAAGGACTACGGAGGTGCCTATGACGTCTTGGGATCGAGGCATTCCGGTGCAGACCATGTCTTCGCATGGCCCACCGCAGAGATCGCGGTGATGGGAGCGGAAGGAGCTGCAAACATAATCTTCAGGAAGGAGATCAAGAACGCGAAAGATCCCGAGAAGAAGAGAAAGGAGTTGATTGACAGCTACCAAGAGAGATTCGCCAACCCTTACATCGCGGCGGAGCTCGGACTCATCGACAGTGTGATCTTCCCAGAGGAGACCCGTGACTCGCTGATCAAGGCACTCCGCCTGATCTCGGACAAGCGGGAGTACTGGCCACCCCGCAAGCACGGGAACATCCCCATGTGACGTATCTATCCTTCGTTTGAATATCCTTTGTAACCCGATCCCTAAGATAATGAAATACGAAAATGCTTGGTACTCCTGAATCCAGAGAATAGTCTAACCCGTTAAATGACCGAGAACAGCCTTACAGCCAAAGTACCGACTAATTACTAACACGACCCCACAAAATCGCTAGAGGTTGACAAGTCCTTCCTTGTACGCCTCCTTGACCATGTTCTGTATGTACATGGAGGACTCCTCTGACATATAGTCTATCCCCATGGACTCCATCATTGACACCGCTCCATTCATGGCGAGGAGGAACTGCTCTGCACTCCTGTAGATATTAGAGGATCGGGGCAGTGGGATGTTGTCCTTGACCTCAAAGATCACGATATTCACCCTGTTCTCGAAGGACCTAATGAAGATCCTCAAACGTTCCATGACGATGTCCTCGATCCCCGC
>JALWRB010000405.1 GCA_027077875.1 Candidatus Heimdallarchaeota archaeon | reverse complement strand
CGTTGAATCAAGCTAAGGAACTCCTTAGCACAATTACCAATCCTGAGGACAGTATAATCAGTGCTCTAGTTCTAAATCTAAAGAGGCTTAGGGTAATTATACACCTATTGTGAATCAAGATCTTCCCAGAGTAAGCTATCCTTAGGTTACTACTAATACATCCCAAATCTATCTATTTTGTCGTACAATCGGTATTCTGTACTATGGATTCTAGAACGTGTTCTATACAACAGGTATTCTATACTCTATAGTTCCTGACGAAGTTGAGCTGACTTGGTGTCTCAAGTGCGCACGGTCTGATCCTTCTGACCTCGTCGATTGCGTCGTCTGCGGTCATACCCTCGAATCTCATAAGCCAGAGGGCGAGCATGGTCCCAGTTCTTCCGCACCCAGCCCAGCAGTGGACAAGAACTGGTTCGTCCTTCTCCAGTGCCTTCTCGGCTATTTGGAAGAAGGTGTCGACGACGTCCTGTGACGGAGTTGAGAAGTCCTCGATTCTGAGGTTGTAGAGATTTATTCCGTCGAACATGTCCTTGTCCTCGTACTCCTTCATGGTGAGGTTGAGTACATGTCTTATCCCGTTCTTCCTGATATTGTCTGCGATCTCTTTGGTTGGGAATCTTGATCCTGCCAGTTTTCCTTCTCGGATCCAGTATGGGTAGTTCACATCTGGTTCTGAGCGAGCCTGTAGATAAATGTCAGCTCCGATGTGTATCATAGGGTGGAATGTCAGATGTATCCGAGGTTTCGGATGTACTCTCTTGACATCTTGCTGGAGTCCTCCTTGAGGTACTTCGTCATCATCCTGAAGTTGATCTTCTCGTCTGCGCCGCAGGTGCATCTGAGGGAGTACACGTCCTCTGAGTGTATCCCGTCGAGGCGGGTGTATGTCCTGTGCTCTGCGATGCTCATCTTCTGCCCGCAAGTACAGGTGTAGTTCTGCATGAGGAGCAGGTGGTCGGCGATGCTCTTTAGTCCTGTCCTGAACTGTGTGGGATCGGCTGCTGGCGTTTCCCTCCTGACCGATTGCATTGCGGCCTGTAGGTTCTGTATTAGCTCTCTCTGTGGATCGAATGTAAGGGACATGAGAGACGATTCCCCTGATTCTATAAGAGTCCGTATGTCTTCGGGATAATATCTGGATAATACAAAGGTGTTGACAGGTGAATTCTTGAATCCGATCCGTGGTTCAGATATTGCGTGAGAGGTACCTGACGATTGTTCTCTCGGAGAACATCCCTATGAGCTTGTCGTCGTCATCGAAGATTGGGAGACCACCATACTTGTTCTTCACCATGTCCTCGATGGCTGAGATCATCTTCGAGGAAGTCTTTGCGCTGTGCAATGGTGACTTTGTGAGGAATCCGATGTTGGCGGACGTGAGGAAGTTGGGGTTGGCCATGATCTCATCACGCTCCTTGGCGACAAGGTTGATTATGTCACTGGCAGTGAGCACGCCAAATGGCTGCCCTTCCCTGAGAGACACTGCTCTGTGAGTTTTGTGCTCGATCAAGGATGAGATCGCCTTGTCTATGGGGGTGGTGATGTCGAGGACGTGGTACTCCTTCTCCACGAGGTCACGTGCGTCGTCGATGACGGCATCCTCTCCCACATACTTTCCGGCCAATCTGACAATGTCTCTCTCGGTGACAATTCCTGTGATTCTGTCCTCCTTGTTTCCAGTGACAATGAGTGATCCGAAGTTCTTCTCCGACATCAGTCTGATGGCATCTGCCACGGTCTTCTCTTGGTGAATTGTGATTGGGTTCTCGACCATGTAGTCCGTGATCTTCGCCTTGTATGCCTCAGGTAGGCCGAGGTCATTGATGGCTTTAAGCAGATCAGTTACCGTCAGTATACCGAAGATCTTTCCGATCTTGGTAATTGGTAATCTCCGAAATCCCTTGGTACTCATAATTAAGAAGGCGGATTGCAGGGTCCTGTTCGGTGCTCCCGCTGCCACTTCATGCCTCGTACATACGTCCCAAATTTTACTTTCTAACAACTTTCACTAACCTCTTAAGTTCATCTCGAATGATGTAATACGTTCCGATAAAAGTTATCTTTAAAATCAATTTCCCTTTTATGGGGGATGATTTCACTCTTTCATTCCTGAAAATCACTCCCTTTTCTCCTTTTGGTGACACTAATATGAAAGGTTATTTAACCAGAATATTCAAGCGTATTAAATAACGGGAAGTATGCACTGATGGACAAGAAAGACATACCATATGAAATCTCTCCAATGCTGCTCGAAATCGTGAAGAAGGCCCAAGAGGACGCCCATATCACCCCCGAGGAAGCAGAGCTGATCTCGCGGATCCAGGTGGACATCGAGGCGCTCGAGGCTGAGATCACGGAGGCGTATCACCAAGGTGACGAAGACGCCCCGATCAACATCTACAAGGAGAAGAAATCGTGGGTTCTTGAGAACGCCCGCAAGATAGCCCTTAAGGACGGCAGGATCTCAGAGGACGAGCAGGCAATCCTCGATAAGCTCTTCGAGAAGCTGGAAGAGTACCAAATTGACATATGATCCCGAATTCGTTCTCCTTCATCGACGACCACGTCGCTGGCTCGGCCTATCCTTACACCATAGAGCAGATTGAGGGGCTGTACAACCTCGGCATTACTGATATCATCACCTTAACCCCCGAGTCACCAAAAGAATTGGTCAGGAGATCAGGTCTCAAGATGACTGTTCACCACTTCCCGACCATGGGCAAACCACATCGCGACGAGATCAAGCGTATTCTCGACCTCATCAAGCACGGCAGGAAAGAGGGGAGGAAGTTTATGGTGCACTGCCAGTACGGGCAGGAAAGGACGGGTATAGTCCTAGCGTCATACCTTGAGCAGGAGCTCGGACTGAGTAAGGAGGAGACGATCAGACACCTGCACAAGGTCAGGCCTATCTCCCTGAAGTCGATACAGTCGATTAACTACTTCAAGAAGCTCAAGGTACCTCGATAGTTGGATAATGAGTTGATATATCTAGAATTTAGAGGAATTCAGATTGGATTTGTAATAGAATTATTTGGAATTGAGATTAACTATTATAGAGTTATTTGGAATTGAGATTATTTATTATGTGATTAGAGACTATTTAGCGAAGCTCTTCATCTTTTTAAGGGCCAGAAGTGTGAGTGCGATGGCAGAACCTACACCAAGGGCGATAACGAAAACGTTCTTGTCCGTGTTGAAGCCTTGGTAGGCACGCTCTGATAGGAATTCAACAACCTTGAACTCGACGAAACCATACTGGCTTGCGTTCCCGCTCACCTTCACTTCCATCCAACCGTAGAGGTCGATGGTAAGTTCGGTGTTGTACGTACCATCTACCTCGATCATGTCTGACCTGAGGAGGGGGGACCCTGCTCTCGTGACAAGAGCGGTGATCTCCACACTGTCCTTGAGGGAGTTTCCGAAGAGATCGGTGACGTTGGCAGTGACGGTGAGCTTGTCTCCTTGGGTGATCTGTGTAGCAGATATACCCGAAGAGTGTCCCACGAGTGCCTGTGTCTGCTTGCTTACCCAAGTGAGTGTCCTGTAGAAGAATGGGATGTTGCCTTGGTTCAGTGCATCATCTGCAAGCAGGGGATTGAGCGATGTGATCACTGCACGTCCTCCCTTCAGGAGATCGAAGCCCACTGCTACAGTTGCGGTGGTCGTCATGTTATCATCTTCCCCAATGATCCCGTCTCCATCACTATCTAAGTAAGTCGATGAGGGGAGCGAGATGATCTCGTAGTCCATGTACCTCTGACTGAGGATCAGGGCATTCTCCCTGACTCCCGTACTATTCAGGAAGTACGCAGTACCCTTGAGTGTATTCACTGCTTCGTTTGTGGCGAGCGATTCACCTGTGAGGTAGTCCATATTCCCGAGGTCTGATGCAGATGCCTCGAATGTCTGGTTCGAGGTCAGGAGCATTCTGTCGTCGAAGTCAAGACCAAACCCTTCTGCGATGCTCTTCGAGGTTGAGGTGGCATCGTCTGATATCCCGGAGAGGACGAAGATTGCAGTCCCACCGAGCTTTACGTAGTCAAGTGCCGACTGTATTTTCTCCTTGTCAACTGAGGCGTCACCCACGACGAAGATGAGGGTGCCTTCGATGTTGTCCCCGTATGCAGAGATGTTCTGGTTACTGAGATCTGTGACATTGTAGCCACTGAACTCCATGGCGGTGGTCAGGGCGTTCTTGTCACCTTCCTCCAATCCGAAGAAATCCAGAGCTACGGGAGTGGAAGTGATGGGCTTTACGCTCGCCAAACTGCCTGTCTCATTCAGTCTGAGGGTGAACCATTCTGTCTTGAACGCTGCTCCAATAGAGGCATTGGCAGTTTGGTTGAACCATGCGACAAACCTGAACTGAATCCCCCTTGACTCATTGAGGTTGAAGTCTGCTCCAAGACTGTCGTTGGACTGCATATTCTTCTGGAACTCATAGCTCACACTGTCAGATGTCGTTCCGTTCACGACCTGCACAACTGCAGAGCCATCGGCAGTTCCGTTGTTGTCGGCGTCGAGAGTGAATACCTCCGTGGCATTCCCGTCTGCGAACGCGTCCTTGCTTACATTCTCGTACCTGTTGATGACGATGACATCGTCAGGGGACTCTTCACTTCCCAGATCCTTCTTGTCGAAGTTTCGGTCGATCTGGAGAGCAATGAAATCATGAGTACGGTTAAGACCAGGATTGAAGTTAGTACTGTTGACCGGTGCTGTCATGTTCAGCTCAACGTACTGGAATTGTGTGAAATTAATTGCGAAGTATATGTTTGACTCATTGGTTGTCACGAAGACGCTTGCATCTTGGTTGTCGAGTGTGGTTTCGAATCTTGCGGAATTTGTCCATTCAAGGGTAGTCACATTCCCGTCGATGATAGGGGCATCTGTCTCCGGGAGGAGCACGGGCTCCGCGGCCACTCCAGTAGGTGTGGTCAATACTGAACTAGCCAGTACGAGCCCGAGGAAGAAAGAAAACATTAACATCCTGTTCTTTACTCTGATCATATTTTATTTTCAACTCGTGAACTTATTCCTCAAGTCTATTGAGTGTTTTTAATATTAACCAATTATTACAACAAGTGCGCGGGTTATCCCCCACAAATTCAACAGATAGGACTGAGGAGTCAGTCCCCAAGTTAGCCCCGGGGTCTCAGAAATTGACTACTGGCAATGGTCAATCTCCAACAGCCGAAAATCGTATTTGTGGAATTGTAGTTCGTAACGTCACTACTGTTTATTTTTCTTTACTTCTATTTGCACAACTATATATTCTCGATGGAACATATATCGGTTAGCAGTTTTTCTGCTGGTTAATTGAAAGGAGATAGCAAGATGAAAATTCTCGCAAAAGGCTTAATTATACTCATGGTCGCTTCGGCGTTTGTCAGTATTGGAGCTATTACAA
The DNA here is from genome assembly GCA_027077875.1 of Candidatus Heimdallarchaeota archaeon. Classification (GTDB taxonomy): domain Archaea; phylum Asgardarchaeota; class Heimdallarchaeia; order Heimdallarchaeales; family Kariarchaeaceae; genus S139-21. The sequence continues at coordinate 7,395 of JALWRB010000405.1, read as the reverse complement.
CAACATCGGCTGATGTGAGCTTATCCGCTCTTGATGCCAAAGCTGGTGATACCGCATGGTTCACCGCAGACTCATTCTACCTCGACATGTTCTTCCTGTCGGATGGGATGATAAATGATACAACTGGAACTACCACACTAGATATGGCAGGATCTCAGATCTTCGCTAAGGTGATGAATGTGGTTCCCGTAACTGGTGAGTTCTACGATCCTGTGACAGGATCGTCCTCCCCTGGGTCCTCGAAGTTCATCGACCTCGCGACTGGTGCTATCCTCGGTAAGGATCTGCCCGTGACTGTTGAGGATTTCAGCACAACAATCCCATCGGGTGTGGGAATTCCCATTCCTACAATCTTTGAATCGTCGACAGAGTTTGGCTTTTCCTCTTACGACTACCCACAGGGTGGTTTCTTCCCACTCTACTTGAACGATAACTGGGATGATCACGAGGCATTCATCGAGGCTGATGCGGATTCATCAACCTTTGTGACCAACGATGATGCACAGTTCAAGGTTGAGACAACCCAACCCTTCATGCGATACAATGAGGACACGGGTACAAGTGAGAAGGTCGCTGACATCACCATGTCTGTCGCTTGGGACAAGTCCAACAACCTCGTCTCATCTGCTCTTCTCGAGATCAAGGACTCCACCACAACCTATGTCGACATCAACTTCAAGTTCGATAAGGTTGAGAACAACGGTCTGGATCTTGAGGCTGGTGATGTCTTCAACATGAAGCTTGTCACCGGTGAGCTGGACGTTACCCTTGAGGGTGACGCCTACTCCCCTGAGGCTCAGGACTCAATCAACGAGATCAAAGGTGATCTCCTTGACGCAGTCGCAGCTGATCCCCTGATCAAGATGACGGTCGACAAGGTAGATGGTCTTTACTACCTTATGTCAATCGATATGTACAACACCACAACCGACACCATGGAATTCGTCGCTTCTCAGTGGTTCGCAGGTTTCGGAAACATCGCTTTTGACTACTTCCTGCAGGCAGGTCCCAACATGCTAAACCAGTTCGTCGTCACTGGACCCGCTACCACCCCTGATAACTACGTCTGGGGAACTTGGGATGCTTCCGTCCAGTTTGTCTTCGGTGTTATGGAGGCACAGTTTGACGAACTCATTCAGCTTATGAAGGATGAAGCAGCTGCAAATCCTGATGTCACACAGTTCGATCTCACCGGTTCCCTGTCACTGAGTCATACCGTTGATACCTCGGATGGGTACAGTGTCACAAGCAGTGTGGATCTCTCTATTCAACTTGAGGTCAACACGACCTACATGAATGAGAATTGGGACTGGAATGGAACAGACTATGAGATCACAAATGTAGAAGGATGGGAATACCAGAACTTTGATATCTCGATCAGTGCCACCCAGAGCTATGCTTACGACGTTAGAGGTAGGCTCTCTGAGGTCTCTCTTAAACTGTCTGGATACATCGACGCTTCTGGCTCCTCATGGGACAATCAGTCCAATACCGTTGAGACACAGTCTGGTAAGATCACCGTGAACAACTTGGAGCTCAAGTTAGACACTGGTTTCGTACCATTCAGCCCCGAGACGGACCCACCAACCAATAACCCTGATGCAACTGTAGATACGCCTGGACTTCCTGTCCCTGGATTTGAGCTGTTCATCGGCCTTTTCGCAGTCGCTGTTGCCGCGGTTGCTATCAGAAGACGGAAGATCTAATAACTAAGATTTAGTTCTCTAAACATCTGAAATCATTTACCAACTTATATTATCCACACTTTTCTGTAAGGTTCATCGGATGAAAGTAGATGTTCATAGGCTAATTGTGGTCTCATTTATTCTGGTATTTATTGTGTCCCTCCCCCTCAGTTTGAGGGCGCCAGACATCGCAGGGCCTTTGGTGAACAACAGTGGACAGAATCCGAGTAGTGATATACATACCTACCTCAGTGTATCATCCGATGTGGTCTTCTTCATAACTGGAGAGACTTCACTTCTGACCGAGGAGTTCAGGAGTTGGCTTTCGTTCTTCGCTTTCGAGCTGGAGTCTAACTCCTCGTTACTCACCTTGGTGGGGAGAGCTGCCAGTGCAAGGAATCTCATGACAGATGCGTCTTTGGTACTAAAGGGATATCTCACGGGTCTCCAACGGATCGTCATGGGATACAATATCTCCTACTACGTGCTCAACGACTACTCCCTTTCCCTACTGCAGAACTTCACAACTCTTGCAGAATCACTGGGGGGGAATAACGCGACACTCATACTCTCCACAAGCATGTACAATTCAACAGCTGAGTTTCTAAGAAGGCTACCTTTTGCCATCCACTTCGTCGACGAGGTTGTATCCTGGGGGACAGTACTCTTGGATATTGCTAACAGCACTTACGAGGGTCAGGATCTCGACCAACTAGTAAGTGATGTTCAGATGACGCTCTCCACGGATATAGATCGTGTTGTGGAGTCTATCTTCACTGATCAGATACAGGCCATATTCACCAGTGTTTACGAAAACTTCGGGCTTGCGGATCCTCAAGATGCTATTGATCTGTACCCTTTGATTGCATCAGACATCGACCAGGTTTATACTCCTGATGATCTGCAACTTCTGAGGGATTTGTACGATTCCCCCCAGTTGACAATTCCTGCTCGTATAGCCCGTGACCGACTTCTTAATTTTGTCAGAGGGGATTTTCTTCCAATAGGCTTTGATATTGGGATACTGGATTTCCTCAGGAATTCCTATTCGAATTTCGACGGTCGTGAGATTACCTCCATGATCGTTTCTATATCATTGGCAGATAACCTAGATGCAGAGGATATCGAGACCGCATTTTTACTCTTTAAGGAGATTAGGGACGAGTATGTCAAACGCAGTCCTGTACCAATCGAGGTGAGCATTCTCAATGAGGAGTTCTATGTCGTGGAGCGCAATGATGCCTTCCTTGACAACTTCATTCTACTCGACTACCTCTCTCTCATATTTGGACTCGGTGTTCTCTTCCTCTTCTTCCGATCACTCAAGATTGCAGTTATACCAATCCTCATCGCATGGCCGACAACCTATCTAAGCAGGGGGCTCGTAGTTCTAATCCTCAAACCCTTCTCATTTGTATCCTCTGGCTCTTTGTCTGTTTCGTCCGCAGTGATCTTCGGAGCGAGCTTGAACTATACTGTGTTCTTCCTTGTACGGTACCTTGAGGAAATGGAGAAGGGTAAGAGCAAGAAGAAGGCACTGGAAGCTGCAAAGAGATACTCCCTGCACTCAATTCAGATTTCAGGTATGGCGGTTATCTTGACAATCTCTTCACTTGCCTTCTCCTCGCTGATTGTAATCTCCCAGATCGCTGCCTCGGTCGTGGTGGGCGTGAGCATTCAACTTATTCTCCTCAATTTCCTCCTACCTAGTAGTTTCGAGCTGGCAGGGGGAATTCTAGACGGTATAACCGTGCGACCACACGTCATGAGGCTACCGAAGATCAGCAGAGAGTCGACGAGGAAGGTCGTCATACTTTTTGGGTTGTTCACAATACTCGCTCTGTCAATCATCTACTTGCAACCGGGTGAGATTACGGGAAACGATCTTGTGGGTGGTGATGGCGAGGTAGTCCGATCATACCGCACCATGGAAGCAGAGTTTCCAGATACCTTTCTCTCGAAAATACTTATCAGTCTAGAGTTCAATGAGAGCTTCAGGGATGAGAATCTACGGTTGGAGCTCCGAAATATTCCCGTCATAACCACGATCTATGAATCACTGAGTGGTGTTCGAGGTGTGAGTTCTGTCTATTCACTTATGAGCCCACTGGGTACGCCCGTCGACTACAGCAACACAAGCTTGAATTACATCCAGCTCGCAATGGTGGCAGAGATAGCGGATCAGTTCGTTGATCGAAGTGGAAATAGAACGTTTATTCTCGTACAATTAGATACCGCCAACACCCTTGACTACCTCGGTATTGTTCGCGACGTCAAGGCAATCGTAGAATCCTCACCCTCCTTGGGCTCCGGACTTGTTTATATCTCTGTTTCAGGACTTCCTGTTCTCGTAGCAGAAGAGGTTGAGGATCTCTTCTTCCGTACTCCCATCCTAATTTCAATTAGCTTGATACTCCTCACAATCTTCCTCTGGGCCGTCCTTAATTCAGTTGCTATCCCCCTGCGGTTGATCCTCTCCATAATTGTTGGTGGTCTTTTCTCCATGGCCATTGGGATCGCTGTATGGCTCCTCTTTTTCGGAAAACCGATGAGCCTTATCGTCATCGCCCTGATCATAATCATCCTTCTCGCACTAGGTACTGATTTCGACATCTACCTATACAACCGTATATCCGAAGAGTACTCTGCTGATCGTGATTTGGAGAGGTCCATCAATAGGGCAGTTGATGTCTCCTCTATCGGGATAGAGCTCTCTGGGATCGTGATGGCAATGTCATTTGCTGTTCTGCTTTTCTCCGATACCTCCCTTTTTGTTCAGTTCGGATTCGTCATAGCTGTTGCCATCCTTCTGGATATCACCGTGATCAGACAGTGGCTTGTCCCCTCCCTCCTGATGTCCTTTCCTGAATCGACGAGACGTGGACTTGAGCGTAGGCTCAAGAAGAGAGTAGAAAGCGAAAGTACTAAAATACTGAACGCCGAGAGACTCTCAGATGAGTAAAGTACAATCCGTTCTGGAAAGACTTGAAATTGAGGACGACCTGCAGAGGGAGAATAATCTTCCGAAAGAGCAGAGGAATCGTTCTATTCCAAGAGACACCGGTGAGTTCCTCTCGGTATTCACACGGGCTCTTGGAGCAAGAACCATCGTGGAGATCGGGACCTCCGTAGGGTACTCGACAATTTGGTTGGGTATGACTGCTAAATCAACTGGTGGGAAGGTCTACTCTTACGAGATCGATGAGGAGAGGATTACAAAAGCACGACAGAACTTAGAGGAGGCTGGACTGTCCGACGTGGTCGAGGTCATCAAAGGTGGCCCTGACGATGTCACCTTCCCCGAGAATATTGACGTAGTCTTCTTCGACCATGAGAAGGAAGATTACCTCAGGCACTTCGACAAGATTTTCCCAAACGTCCGAAATGGTGGGGTCATAATTGCAGACAACATCATCTCCCACTTCGAGGAACTGAGGCTCTACATAGACCATGTCAGGGATCATCCTGAGTGCAATAGCGTACTTGTGCCCGTCGGTAAAGGGCTGGAAATTACCTATAAATTTGTGGATCATGAATTTACCCCTTTCAAAACCGAAGTCCTGATCAGATAAGTATTATATTTGGGTATGCCACAGACTCTCTGTGAAGATCAGGTACACTCTCCTGCTACTCTTTATTCTCAGTCTCCCTCGTGTTAGTACCGCGGGGGTGGTCGAACTCGAACAATCAGCAAAGACTCCAGTGAATCTCGACTCCGTCGTGTTGGCAGACGAATTCCCTGAAATCCAGTACCAGATAAATGTCGTGTTCTTAGGAATAAATGAGAGTATGGTCGACCTCTCATACTTTGATTCCAACCTACCCAAGTGGCAGGCACCCATTGATCGGTTTCCTAGTTACTATTCTGGGACCATGATATACTGGTCGAACTACTCGATCAATTACAACTATATTTTTCTCAACCAGACGGATGTTGACAGTTACAAGAGCTACATGAGCTCAATAGCATCAGTCGCACCGATACCCCAATTCGATTCCATAGTCTCAAACCCTGTGTTCGATGGTGAAACCGACGCTGAATATGTCCCTTCGGGTCTTGTTGAGAAGTATCTACAATCTACCTATGACTTCACGGACACACCTACGATATTCCTCATGGATCTGTACTCTCCCGACCCTTCATCATTCGTCCCTCACTTTTATAATGTCTCCGAATTCGATGTCGACGTACAGTCAGTACCCAGACCGTATGGATCCAACTATCAGGTTGCCGGAGGAGGTGCATTCTCCAATATCCTCTGGATGGATGTCTCTGCAGGACCCATGGAGTACAAGGTGGGTAGCAATTGGTACACATGGGATCACGCTTCTACCTACAGTAATCCACTTGACCTCAGTATTGACCTTGAGTGGTATATTCAGACCTCTATCGAGCTGAGGTTTCTAGAGTCTTACATCTACACCCCTGCCCCGGCAGACCGTGATATACGGTTCGAATATGTCTTGGTCGATCTTGCCCAAGATCCTTCGTTCGACTGGTTGGGTGTCTTCAACCCTGAGCAGGTAGTAAGTCAGTACACGCGGTTGAACCCGAACTCTGATGTCTCCTACTCATTGAGTACGTGGAACTACTCTTCAGACACCCAGTTTATGGATACACTCAACTCCTCGCGGAATAACCAGACTCGGAGATACAATGGATATGCGATAGCCAATTACCTCTCTGGTATGTACACCTCCCTGTTCAACCAAAGTGATGAGGAGACATATGTCATCCCCAACTTCCTCTTCGCCTTTCCTGATGACTGGCTGTTTGACTCCTTCCTCGGTGTCGCATGGAGTGACTCGAACGGTGAATTCAGCTTCGTCATAGGGGCTGCTAACCAGAAGTGGAGTATACCTGGATACGACCTGCAAACCCCCAACTGGTTCACGAATATGGGCTCTCCTGAACCTCTGGCTGTGGGCTCTCAAGTCTACATAGGGTCGACCCAATACGAGGGGAACTATCCGGAGATTTTCCAGACCAGTATAACTGTGAATTCTACGATGTATGTTGAAATACTGGATTCGAGGAACTTCAAAAAATTCAACAGTAGCCTTCCATACAGTACCGTAGACGGTTTTATAGTAAATTCAGGTACAACCACTAAGAATACAACGATTGGCACGATCTCAAACTATTATTGGGTACTAACCAACAACGGTTCGAGCCCGGCTGAATTCGAAATCTCGATCGATCAATTCAGAGAACGTGCCTTCGGATTCACATTCGTGATGATGCACGAGGGCGGACACGCAGTAGGTCTTTCTCATCCGCACGATGGGTGGAGCTGGGAGTTGGACTATGACTATGTGGATTGGCTTTGGGATCTCTCCTCTACACAGATGACCTATGCAGCACACTCCTCAAATGTATCTTACCTCGATATCCAGGCTTACCAGCGTGGATCTTTCTCCATGTTGTACAATGATACTGCAGTTAGATTCAACGATCTCATTGGCGAACTGAGATCTCAGAACAGGTATGTCCCGCTACCGGTTGAGGACGAAATCTTGTACATGAATGAGACTCTCTCAACATTGGCTGATGACTTCTTCGAAGCTGCAGAGAACTCATCGAGAGATTCGGAGATATCAGATTTGTTCTCGGTCCTTGTAAATGTCTCTGGGATGGTTGAATTTGTGAGCGGTCTCAAGTCCAGTTTGCGTGTTTCTGGGGAGGTGGTCTTTGATATATTGGACAATG
>JALWRB010000404.1 GCA_027077875.1 Candidatus Heimdallarchaeota archaeon | reverse complement strand
AGTGATAATCATTATGGTCTATTTTTACCATTGGCAGATTATTGATTGGGGATTTCACATTAGATTTGGGCATAATATCTAGTTGGAGAATCATCTGTGTTACTAACATATGAGGGTATTACGAATTATACTAGATTTTTGTTTAATTGATATGATGTGTAAGGATGGGTTTATTTCGAGTGGATCTACTCATTATTCTCCTCAGTAAGTTTTCTTCTCAGGACCTTTCCAATCATGGACTTTGGAAGTTCGTCCCTAAAGACAACCTGCTTTGGTGCCTTGTAAGGGGCAAGTCGTTCCTTGCAGAACTTGATGATCTCTTCCTCAGTGGCTTCCTTACCTTCTTTGAGAACTACCCATGCGGAAATAATCTCCCCCTTGACTGGGTGCGTCATTCCCGCTACTGCGGCTTCGAGGATGGATGGATGCTCGAACAGCACTTCTTCAACCTCCCTCGGATAGACGTTGTACCCGGAGACGATCACCATGTCCTTCTTCCTGTCTACGATGTATGTGAATCCCTTCTCGTCCATGTAAGCTACATCACCTGTGAGGAACCATCCGTCTATTATTGTTCGCTTATTCACTTGTGGCTTATTGTAATAGCCAGCCATGACCTGTGGTCCCTTTACCGCGATTTCCCCTACCTCTCCAAGAGGCATGTTCTTCGAGGCGTCCTCGGTGTCAACAATCTTGACGAAGGTATCCGGTGCAGGGAGACCGATCGAGCCTATCTGTGGTGGTACCTCGGGGACACCGATGGGATTGATGCAGACCAGTGGTGACGTCTCAGACAGACCGTATCCCTCAACGAGGTCTCCACCGGTGATCTCCTTGAACTGCTTTGCAACCTCAACTGGGAGGGGTGCTCCTCCGGAAATCACTGCGATAAGAGAGGAGAGGTCTCTCTTTGTTGCGTCCTCGTGATTGAGCAGAGCAATCATCATCGTAGGTACCCCTGGGAAGAAAGTGATCTTGTGCTTCTCGATGAGTGACAATGCATCTGCAGCGGCAAATTTTGGTACAAGAACCATTGGTACTCCCAGCTGGAAGGACAGACCGAGGCAAGCTGTCAGTCCAAAGCTGTGGAAAAGTGGGAGGACCGTGAGAATACTCCCCTCGCGTTCTGGGACCATGTGGATGCACTCCCTGGCCTGTTGAGCATTGTAGCTAATGTTCTTCGGTGAGAGCATAGCTCCCTTTGAGAGGCCTGTTGTCCCCCCTGTATACTGCAGTAGAACTAGTCCTGTCTCGAAGTCGACCTCGTCCTCTTGGAATCTACTTGGATCCGCAGACTTCATGAGGGTCATAAAGTCGTGGTTCTTCGGGAGGGGTTTCATCTTCGGGTGGTCCTTAAGCTTGCCAAGAACTGTACCCAGAAATGCAGTGATCGGTTTCAGGAAGTCCTTGATGTTGCCAAATATTGCCCACTCCAGTGGGTTCTCAGGGTTGTTAAGGACATCGTTGATCTTGTCTTGGAACATTGTGATCGACACGATACCCTTCGCACCCGAGTCAGTGATGATATGGGTGAGCTCCCTGTGGGTATACAGGGGGTTGGTCTGGACCACTGTTCCTCCGATTGACATGATTGCGTAGTGGCAGATTACGTAGTGTGGGGTGTTAGGTAACATCAGAGCAATCTTATCACCCTTGTTGATCCCCATGTCCTTGAACACTACGGCCATCCGCTTGATCATGTCAAGCAGCTGGGCATAGGTGATCGACTTACCCTTTGGGAAAATCATGCTGATATCATTCGGATAATTCTCCGCTCTCATCTTTACGAACTGGAACGTAGAGATGTCCTTGTACTCCAAGCTCGTTTTCCTCACTGGTTTCAGGGTCTCAAGCCATGGTTTTGGAATATCTTCTGTACTCATCCTAAATCTGATAGAATCATCCTTGATTTTAACCTTTCGAGCAAAATATACATAAGCGTCGAATTAATTCGTAGAATGTCTAAAGTTTCGGAGTGTGTGAGAACTGGCTTCTTGCTCCGTTGCTCATTTGTGAAAAGGTCCTGTATTTTGAACTGAATCTATTTGTATTTTAGGCCATGTGGGACAGCTAGAATGTGAATATAATCCGTGATCCTAGTCAGTACTTCTCCGACTGTACTTCGAAACCAGATGTCAGTGGCCACAAGCTACCCGGTAGATTTTGGATTAGAAAGGGGGAGGGGTACAGCGATATCTCCCAGCTCAATGCCTTCGACCACGCGCTCCTCTCCAGTGGTATTGCAGGGCTTAATCTTGTACCCTACTCTTCTGTTATCCCATTCTCTTCCTCATTAACCAATTCCCCTCTAACCGTGGAGCCCGGTAGCCAGACAGGTGTGATTATCGCTGTCTCTGACGGGAGGAAAGGTGACACGATATCCAGTGGAATTGCTGTTGCCAAGGGTCCGGATTACCACGTGGTCTTTGAGCATCACGGAATCTTACAGCGTGAGGAACTAGAGGCTCATCTCGTGTCCCAGATCAAGGAGGCTGTGAAGTTGCGCGGAGGTGAACTTGATGAGATCTATTTGGAGTCGGTGGAGAGTACCGTGAGCGCAGGTTTCGGGAGTAATTTAGTGGTGATCGTCTTCGATCCAGTTAGCTACCACTGAGAATCACATTGTTTCCTGTGAAATACCTTGAGAATCTTTCTATACCTGAATAATTCTTTGTCTCTGATTTGTGAAACATAGATTCATTAATCACAAAGAATCACTCCACTGGAAATGGAGGGGTCTTGATTATTGGCAAAATGGTATTTCCGGTTAACCTCTCCTTATAATATAGATATTGTTAGTATAACGTCTGAAATACAAAATTATGAGGAATAATCAGATTTTCCATAGGAAATAATGGGGTCATCAGTGATTAGTGTGATTCTTTGTGATTATTGTGAAAATATTGATTACTCTGTGATTGTATCACCGATTCCTTCATATGTGATTTAGGATTTCACCCTTGGTTGCGGATGGAGCTCTTGGGGAATAGTCGACACAATACTTCCATCCGAAACATTGGAAGCTCTGAGAAGACCTATCGATATGACCTTAAACGTGAGGGCCAACCATGAATCACGTGGTAAACTGGAGCCAATTTACGAGAAACAGCATCAAAGAGATGCAGATGAGATACAGCTCTATGCGTGGGTCGAGAGGGCAGCACTTTCTTGTCAACTTCCAAACGGTGCAGAATATAGTGCTGAAATCAGGTGTAAAAGAAGGAGACCATGTGCTGGAGATAGGTGGTGGTCTCGGAATCCTCACAGCTGCGCTCCTCGATAAGGGTGTAGACATCACCGTAATCGAGCGTGATCCTGAATTGGCCAGACACCTAGAGAAGACCTTCGGTGAGAGTATCAACCTCGTAAATGGCGATGCCCTCACGGTTCCTTGGCCCGAGAATGTGAAGATTGTCGCCAACCTTCCTTACTCAGTGGGGACGAAACTTGTTACTAGAGCAGTTCACCACCCGATACAATCCATGACGGTGATGCTCCAAGAAGAAGTCGTAAACAGGATCGTGGCAAAACCAGGTTCAGGAGAATATGGACGTCTTTCATTTTTATTTACACTACATGGGGATGCGACGAAGCTCTTCAATGTCCCGCCGAAATTCTTCGTCCCACCACCAAGAGTGAATTCTAGCGTCTTCAGTTTCGTCCCTCATGACACACCGGCGAATCATGAGGAGCTTGAGCTCCTTGTTCGGAACCTCTTTTTCAGGAGGAACCGGACCGTCCGCAAGGTGCTCAAGGGATACCTGAAGAAACGGATTGAGCTCAGCAAACTCGATTTGATCCCACACTCATCACTGCGGGTGAATCTCCTCGATGTCGAGAAGATCCGTGAGATCCATACTCACCTCGTGGAGGAGGGGATGTGGCCACTGGCAGGGGTCACAGACAATGGAATTTGAATACACCAAGGGTGTGTACGCACCCAGAGAAGACAGCTTCCTCACAGTCGAAGGGATTGAGAAAAACATCGACGTTGTGAGCAAAGATGGGATGGTAGAGGTAGGTGTAGGCTCGGGATACGTGATTATTAACATACGGAAGTACTGTGATTCTGGGATATTCGTCGGCACAGACATCAATTTCAACGCTGCGCGGCAGGCGAGGACTAACGCAATCAAGCATGGAGCGGATGTCCATGTGATCTGTTGTTCATTTACCCGACCATTCAGGAGGAACGGACTACCACGCATCTATGTTTTCAACCCACCGTATCTCCCCTCCGACCCAGAGGTCGATGTCAATCTGACTGACGATGAGCTCATTGCTCTTGTCGGAGGAGAAAAGGGAACAGAGGTCATGGAGGATTTTCTCAAGGAACTTCCATCTCCATCTGTTGCGTTCTGCATAGTCTCCTCATTGGCCACCACCTTGGAAGATTTAGAAAGATCATTAAAGCGGTGGTCTATAACAGTAGTAGCGGAGAGATCATTCTCCTTCGAGAGGTTATGGTTGGTGAGATTCAGTGATTGAGATTAAAGTAGTGGTATCCGGTATCAAGGACTCGGGGAATCTTGGAGCTCTTGCACGGTTGTGCGACAACTTCGGTGTAGACGAGCTGATCCTCGTTTCACCTCAATGCGAGATTGATGACATCGCCTACCAGAGAGCGACTAGATCAAGGAGATATCTCGATTCAGCCCGGATAGTCTCCTCCATTGAGGAATCTCTTGAGCACGTTGATTACCTCCTCGCTTTTACGGGTAAGCCAGGAGCAAAGAGGAAGATCGCAATGAAACCTGTACCCTTGTCCAAGGTCTCACACTACATCGGCGACTATGCACAAGGAACGATCGGGTTACTCTTCGGTAACGAGAGTACTGGGTTGACGATGGAAGAGATATCCAAGTGCGACCTCTCCTGCATCATCCCCACCTACGGGGAAAATCCCATACTCAATATCACCCACTCCGCAGCTGTTGGACTCTATGTGATCAGGCAGATCTTTGAGGAGGAGGTACAGGACTGGACAGGTCTAAGGTTCCTAAGCTCTGAGGAGAAGCGCACGTTCTTCGAATTCATCGACCGGATGATCGACGCATCGAGTATACAGGATCATAACAAGAAGTCGACCAAGGTGATCTTCAAGAATGTTTTCAAGAGGGCGAGTGCCTCTCCTAAAGAGATAAAGGGGCTGATCGCCATGGCCAGGCAGCTGGCAGAGTCACTCGAAAAGTCCGTGATCAGCGACTGAGAGAACATCTAATTCAGTACAGACGATTGCCTTCCCTATGACAGAAGAGATCGAGGGGACAGTACGTCCTGAGTCACCTGAGATGAATTCCTTGATGTACGCACCACCTTGGGCAGTGATCCTCAGCTCTATGCTGTCCCTGCTATGGGACATGATCTCAACCATGTGAATGGTCTTGTCCCTCACCATGTCCGACCTCCTATGGGCAACCCTCTCAGGAGTACGCTGTTTGAGGGCTATGGGGTAGGTCATTGAACGTAAGGTATCGATATCCATCTCCGAGACATCAGAAGTGGAGCACAATGCACGGTACACCTTCCTGTCTGAGGAAGATGCAGTCTTGATGAGCTTGATCGTCTTTCTGTCACAGAATCTCAGTCCCTCGACCTCTACCTTGCCCGAGGCGTTGATTTCGTCCTCTGCTTTTATCAGGTCCAGTGCCCTCTTCCTGGGGTTCTTGAGCTCCAGCACAAAGGGTCTTCCAGTACCGAGCATGAGGGCGTCAATGTCCTCACGGCCCGCACCGTGGAAGCTCTCATCTCGTGCTTCACTTTGCGATAGGAGGGGGGCAGCTACCACACTCTCCACGGATTCCCTGTACTGCAGACCAGTGAACTCGCAGGATTCGCAGCCCCTTCCTCTGCACTGACCACAGGGCCATTTTGTCTGCGGTATTCCCCTGATCAACTTCCTGTACTTACCTAGAACAAACAGTGGTGTGGGTTCAATGGTATACCGGATCTTCCCCGATGCCCTGCACTCGATGGTGATTCTCAGATCAGGATTGTTGAACTCAACCTCCTTGTTCAATGCCTCACCGATTCTGAGTCCCAATTCCCGCGAGACCTCAAACTTAAGGTTCAGTGGTTTGATACCACGTTCGGTGAAGACCGAATCTGCTGTACTGTACAGCTTAGCTACCTTCACGCCCACGAGAAATGTCTTGAACTCATATCCACTCAGGGCGTCCTTTACGGAGTCTACAATATCTATGGTGTTGCTCACAACTCCGTTACAGAGATCACAGGATTCGGAAGCTCTTGCTAGCAGTTCCTTGGGAAGTGTCTGAGCATCCCTAAGCGTGATGTCGACACCTGATGACTTCTTCCTACCAAATGCTCTTCCCATGCACCTTGTACACATTGCATATTCTTCAAGCAGATCTTCCAGTACATCTTCGATCACTGTCACGATAGACCAGTCCTAGTATTCTAGATTAAGCTGCCAAGTTATAAACTGGTTGATATGCTCGAAGGTAGAGGGTAGAGTCTTCGTCACATTCTGCACGATGGATTTAGGGTCGAAGAGCAATACCATTCCATCTGCACAGTCCCCGTCTTCCTTTGATCCCAGCTTTATCCTCTGCATATCCCTAATCGATTGCGTGTACTCCCCAAAGTCTCTAAACGACCTTACTGTGACTCCGGGGGTGCTCTCCTTCCATGTTTCTGAACTAAGGTTTGATGCTTTGCTCAGCAGGGATGCCGCTGACCTCAGCTGGGGTGAGAGGTAGCGAAGAGATGAACCATTGAAGCGGAGAACCTTCACGCTACTCTGGACTATTACAACATCAAGGTTGTTCTCAGATCTGAATCCGTTACTGATACAGAACCAATTTGTGATAGCCTCGTAGATCTCGCTCCATCCATCCCTGTCGGAAAGATTCGGGCTACTCCACTGGGATTTTGTCGGCGGTAAAGTATCGGTGACTATGACGAGATCCATCGTCTCACCCGAAGGGTAGACCGAACGGTAGCCCTCCGCCGCTCCCACCTCTTCCTCGTCTTTTCGGTTTGTTCATCTGTTTGACCATCTTCTCGGCCATCTTCTTCTGATTAACCAGTTCCTTGACGTCCTCGACGGTGACGCCGCTCCCCCTCGCTATTCGCTCGATTCTCGTCCGATTGAGCTTGACCTCTGCCTCTCTCTCTTTCTTCGTCATCGAGGAGATTACCACCTTGAATTTCTCCATGTTTTCCTTGCTCATATTGAGCATGTTGTCATCGACCTGATGGGTCATACCTCCTGGAAGCATGTCGAGGATCTTCCTGAAGCCACCCATCTTGTTCATGGATTCGAACATCATCAGGATGTCGTTGTAGTTCATGTGGCCTTTCATCATTTCCTCGGTCCTGTCTTCTGAGAGGGCGAGATTGGCCTTTTTCACCTCTTCGATCAGGGTGTCAAGATCACCCATGCCGAGGATTCGACCCACGAACTTCTTCGGATTGAACTCCTCGAGGGCAGTGATGTCCTCCCCTGTACCGATGTACTTGATGGGCACGCCCGCGGCTGCGGAGGCTGATATGGCACCACCTCCCTTGGCCGTACCGTCGAGTTTGGTGACGATGATTGATCCGATTTCTGACACTCGCGCGTACTTCTGCGCGCTCTCGAAGACCTGCTTCCCATTCGTCCCATCCACGACGAAGATCACCTCGTCTGGCTTGATCTTCTTGGTCAAGTTCTTCATTTCCTTGATCAGTGCATCATCTCCCTTGTGCCTCCCCGCGGTGTCCACTATAATGAGGTTCTTCTGCTGGTTCCTGAAATGCTTTATACCCTCTTGGGCGATTTTCACAGCGTTCTTCTGCTTGGGGTTGCCAAAGACCTCGACCTCCGCACGTTCACCGAGCTGTATCAGTTGATCGTATGCACCGGGTCGCCACGTGTCCGCGGCCACCAAACCTACCCTCCATCCCTCTTTCTTCAGCTTGTAGGCCAACTTTCCTACGGTAGTGGTCTTACCCGAACCTTGGGAACCGAGCATCATGATGATATTGGTCTTCTTCTTATTCACGTTCAGCGGTCGGGCTTCTCCTCCCATGATCCTTGTCAGCTCCTCGTAGACGATGTTGATGACCGCTTTCTTACGGTCTATCCCTGGTGGGAGCTCCTCGGTCAGTGACCTCTGCTCGAGATTATTGACGACGACGGAGGCGACTGCTATGTCGATATCCGCATCGAGGAGTGCCCTGAAAATGTCGTTCTTGAGCTCAAGAACCAGCTCCTTATCAAGGGGTCCCCTTCTGACGAATTTCTCGATGGCTGAATGGATAGACTTACCCAGACGTCTTAGTACCACAGAATACTGTGGTCAACTCGTAATAAAAAGTCTATTCATGATTTCCTCAGATTACTTGCAGTGATTTTCCGACCTTCTCGAACTTCTGCAGTGCAAAGTCCAGATCTTCGGTTGAGTGCGCAGCAGAGAGCATAACCCTGATCCTTGCCATACCTTTGGGCACAGTTGGGAATCCTATTGACATGGCGAAAATGTCCTCTTTGAACAACTCCTTTGAGAACTCCTTGGAAAGTTTCGCCTCACCCAGCATCACGGGTGTAATAGGAGTCTGAGTCTTGCCGGTATCGAATCCAAGATCTCTCATTCCCTGCTGGAAGTACTCCGCATTCTTCCACAGCTTCCTGACAAGGGAGTCGTCCTCCATGAGAATACGGACAGATGCAATCGCTGCCGCAACATCAGGGATGGTTGTTGCTGATGAGAAGAGGAAGGGCCGAGCTTTCTGGGCCAAATATTCCGTGAGAAGCTTGGTCCCAGCGACATATCCTCCTACCACTCCCATGGCCTTCGAGAGGGTACCCACGTCGATGTCAACGTCGTGGTGAGAGAGCTTAAAGTGGTTTACTATTCCCCTACCGTGGTCCCCAAGAACCCCTTCGCCATGTGCATCGTCGACCATCAGGATGGCGTCATGCTCTTTGGCTATCTTTGCTATCTCGTCGAGTGGTGCGATGTCGCCGTCCATGCTGAAAACACCGTCAGTGATGATGAGCTTACGTCCGAACTCTTTCCCCTCTTCCAGCTTAGAGTTGAGGTCATTGACGTCATTGTGCTCGTAGATAAACCGTTTGCTCTTAGTCAGGCGTACGCCATCGATGATAGAAGCATGGTTCAAAGAATCAGTGAAGATAGCGTCAGCTCCTATCTGTGGGATTACTGCTTGGTTCGTCACAAATCCCGACTGCAGACCTATGGTTGCCTCTACCTGCTTGAACTCGGCGAGAGTATCTTCGAGGATCTTGTGTAGCTCCATGGTTCCTGCGATTGTCCTCACCGCTCCCGGTCCAACTCCGTACTTGTCTATCGCCTCCTTTGCTGCCTGAGCGATCCGTTTATCATCGGCCAGTCCGAGGTAGTTGTTCGAACACATGTTGAGAACCCTCTTCCCCTCTATCTTCAGCCAAGCGTCCTGTGGGGACTCGATAGTTCTGATGTTATTATACAGGCCGACATCCTCAAGCCGATTCAGCTCTTCTTGCATAAATGTAAGTTTGCTCATTGGTCGTTCAGTTGCTATGACGAATTTATGGCTTACCACGTGTCCTCGTCTTATTTATCTGTCTCTGTTGACTGTCTCACCAGCGGGTATCATTGTCCCTGTACTTAGCTTGAGTCCAGGCAGTAGGCTGACATTGATCCCTGTCTTCACCCCATCGCCCATGATTACACCTAGCTTTCTACGGGCGCTGCTGATCCGTTCACCCTTGACGGTGACCTTAATGTCAGCTCCGTCATGTCTAAGATTCGCTGTTTTAGTTCCAGCACCTAGATTACACTTAACACCGAGGATTGAGTCACCGACGTAAGAAAGGTGGCCTGCGTGAGTTCCGTGGTAAAAAATGCTGTTCTTCACCTCGCAGGCATTTCCTACCCTTGTGTTTCGTCCAAGGTAAGTACCAGAGCGGATGTAGCAGTTCGGTCCCACATCCGCACCTGAATCTATGTACACTGGACCCTCAATGTATACACCCGACCGTACCCTCGCGCCACTTGCCACATGCACACTGCCTCGCAGCACTGCCCCTTTTTCAACCTCCCCTATGATCTCAAATCCTCCTGACTCCCTCTTCATATAGTACGCATTTGCTTCAAGCAGGTGCCACGGATAACCTATGTCGAACCACCTCTCCTCCATCCTGACAACCTCAATCTTTGACCCCTCCCTTAGGAGCTCGTTTAATACCCAGACGATTTCGTACTCACCCTTTTGTGATCGCTCTATGTCGAAGAACTTGTCTTTTGTCTTCTTTGAGAAGAAGTACATTCCCGCGTTGATCAATGGGCTGCTCTTCTCCTCCAGAAAATTTGGCTTCTCTAGGAGTTCTTTGAGGTACTCCCCCTCTTGGATGAGCACGCCGTAGAGGCACGGGTCCTCTACCTCCGCTCCCACCATCACCGCCACGGTGTCCTTCCCGCGGTTCCTGAACCTCAGTGACGCCTTCTCCATGACCTCCTGTGTGATCATAACATCAGCGTTGAGGACAACGAAGTCATCGTTGATTGACTCTAATGCCATTCTAGCTGCGTGTCCAGTACCGAGTGGTTCCTTCTGATCAATGAATTCAATCTCGAGATCGAGGTTCATATCGGCAACTGCTTGTCTGACCAAGTCCTTCATGGAGTGGACGACAATCTTTGCTGCAGATATTCCTATCTCTGTAAGCGTACTGAGTGTACGCTGTAGTATAGATCGTCCAGCAACCTCTAGTAGTGGCTTTGGACGGTTGTCGGTCAGGGGACTCAATCGCGTTCCCAGACCAGCTGCAAGTATTACGGCCTCCACATACTGTCTCTATGGAGGTGGTATAATTGGCTTCCTGAACGATCGGATTTATCGATTCATTTTTAACTCCCGGGTTGTGAAAAAGTTTAGAGCTGTCTGGCTTGATCCTGACAAAGATCAATCTGGAAGTTTCGGAAGTGAATAGAAATGGCACGAATGCACTCAAGAAAAAGGGGCAAGTCCAAGAGCCACAAGCCCTTTGTCACAGAACCTCCCGCATGGATCGAGATGACACCGAAGGAGGTCGAGGATATGGTCACTACCCTCTACAGGAAGGGTACCCCCATGGCACAGATCGGAGCTGTCCTCAGGGATCAGCACGGAGTTCCCTCCGTCAAGCTTATCTGTGGTAAGAAGGTCTCAACTATCCTCAAGGAGAACGATCTTCTCCCTGAGTACCCCGAGGATCTCATCAATCTCATAAGGAGGGCAATGAACCTCCGCAACCACCTTGCTGAAAACAAGAAGGACCTCTCCTCCACACATGGACTAAAACGGATCGAGTCCAAGATCTACAGGCTGTCAGCCCACTACCGCAAGGTCGGCAGAATCCCATCTAACTGGAAGTACAGTCCCAAGACCGCGGGTGTCCTCGTTAGGTAATTCTCCTGAAGTTTAAAGGAAGGTTGTTATTCTCGGTATTTTCTGATACCATTGGTTGAACGTCAAACGAGTCATCGATTACCTCACCCAGAATCAGGGTCCCCTTTACATCCTGTACGAGGACAGGGTAGACGCCTTCCTCTCTGCAGTGACGCTCGCTAAGATGTGCTCAATACAGTCTCTCCCCTGCATCTGCAGGGAGCTAGATGACGGGGAGGACAGCTCTGGTATCTATATAACGGAACACGTAACGGGAGAATTGGACAGTGGATCAATTTACCTGTGTCTCTCAGCAAGAACCACAGATGAGGAACTTGTTGTAGTAGCCGAGAGCGGTCTTCCCACTCTTGCATACCAAATCGCTTCCACCTTCCTCGGAGAAGGTCATTCTCTGATTGCCTACCCGCTGATCTCCTCGTACATCTCGGACACCGGAGTAGCTGGTCATAGCGAGGATCCATCTGTGAAGTCCATCCGAGAAAGGGGTATCGAAGACATGGACATCGTGGTAGACCAGCAGTTCATCTTCCCTTCTCAGATGGTTCTCACATTAGGTGAAATACTGGAGTACTCCGTTGAGCCACCCGTGATCCCTCTCCTTGGGAATAGGGAGGAGATTGACAAGATGATGTACAAGCTGGGGATAGAACCCTCGTCGCGTATCGACGAACTCGATTCTTCCACAAGGAAGGGGATCAACAGCCAGCTAGCCATCCTCTCGGCCTCAGATAATAAGAAATTCGACATGCCAGCTCAGTACATGGCCAATGTCCCCATGTTGTCACGGGAGGAATCATCAGTGAAGTACCTCCCGAGTTTTGCCTCTCTCGTTACTGAGTTCTACCGGTCGGAGCACAGGAGCGCATTATTCAGCGTCCTTCTTGGTGAACGTGGCCACACTCTCCACCGCCTCCTTGAACAGTACCGGGAGAATATAGTCCGCCCGTTGAGAGAATATTCCTCAATCGGTGGAATACCCGATGTATCCAGTCTGTGCCATGTTGAGATCGACGGATTGATCCCCTCTGTTGCCTCCCGTATCCTCGTGATCCTTAAGGTCAAGGGGAAGATCAGTCCAACCGCCCTTGGGGTAGTCACTTCGACCGACGAGGAGGGAGAGCGTTTTGCTACGTTCATCGAGGGCGAGAACTCCGTGGTCAGTATGAACCTTATAACCGAGTCCATCCTCCGAGAAAAGGGTCTCACCCCGCTGTATGGAATCTGGGGTACGGTTACTGTGTACACCGAAACCGTAGATAATCTCCTCTCATCGATCCGCGAATTCGTGGAACTGAACTTCTCCTGACTGTTAAAACCTGCTGACGACTTGCTCTGCAACTCTCTCGTAATCTCCCTCCGATGTGATGACATTATCACCGCTAATCCCGAATCCGTCAAGGATCTTCGCTGCGTTGTCAAGGGCTACAATTGG
>JALWRB010000403.1 GCA_027077875.1 Candidatus Heimdallarchaeota archaeon | reverse complement strand
CAACACGACTTCTCGGACAGAACCATCCCCTATCTGATCGCCAATCAGACCTTTGCTACACCTCTATGCTACCTATTGAAAGCTTCTCAGCACATGAGAGAAATAGCAGTCACATCTTATATCGTAAACCTGTCAAGATTTCGTTGGCTCAGGGAAGTAACTTAGCGTACGTTTTATAAACAGACGCGCCGAACACAGCTTGTAAATCCGGGAAGTTGCCCGGAAAACCATTAAAACATGAGTGAGAATTATGGCAGACAAACCACATCTCAACCTAGTCATCATCGGTCACGTCGACCACGGGAAGTCGACAATGACAGGGCACCTTCTGTACCTCGCCGGTGCAGTCGATCAGAGAACAATGGACAAGTACGCCGAGGAGTCGGAGGCGATTGGTCGAGGTACTTGGAAATTCGCATGGGCACTTGATAAGCTCAAGGAGGAGAGAGAGAGGGGTGTTACCATCGACATTGCTTTCTTCAAGTTCGAGACTGCGAAGCAGATCTACACCATCATCGACGCACCTGGTCACAGGGACTTCGTGAAGAACATGATCACCGGTACCTCCCAAGCAGACGCAGCAGTTCTTGTTGTCTCCGCCGAGAAGGGTGGTTTCGAGGCAGGTCTTTCTGCACAGGGTCAGACCCGTGAGCACGCTCTTCTGGCCAAGACACTTGGTGTCGACCAGCTGGTTGTTGCAGTGAACAAGATGGACACCGTTGATTACTCCGAGGACAGGTACAACGAGATCAAGGAGGAGATCGGCAGGTTCCTCAAGGGTATCGGCTACAAGCTGGAGAACGTTCCCTTCGTCCCAGTCTCTGGCATTGAGGGTCACAACCTGAAGGAAGACATGGGCAAGACTCCCTACTACAAGGGACCCACGCTGATGGCTGCACTTGACGGCTTCAAGCCACCAAAGAAACCCACTGACAAGCCACTGAGGCTCCCCATCCAGGACGTGTACTCCATCTCCGGTATCGGTACAGTCCCCTCCGGTCGTGTAGAGACTGGTGTGATGAAGCCCAAGGACAACATCGTCTTCATGCCCTCCGGCAAGACTGGAGTGGTCAACACCATCGAGATGCACCACGAGCAGATCGCTGAGGCACAGCCCGGTGACAACATCGGTTTCTCCGTCAGGGGTCTTTCCAAGAAGGACGTCAGGAAGGGAGAGGTTGTCGGTCATCAGGACTCACCCCCCACCGTTGCCAAGCAGTTCACCGCACAGGTGATGGTCATGAGGCACCCCACCGTCATCGCACCTGGTTACACCCCTGTGATCCACATTGGTACCAACCACGTGGCATGCACCTTCATGGAGCTGGTTCAGAAGACCGCTAAGGGTCAGACCGAGAAGAACCCTGACATCCTGAAGAACGGTGACTCCGCAGTGGTCAAGATGGTCCCCGTGAAGCCCACCGCTCTGGAGAGCTTCAAGGACTTCCCCCAGCTTGGTAGGTTCGCAGTCCGTGACATGGGTCAGACCGTCGCAGTCGGTGTCATCATGAGCATCGACGAGAAGGCCTAAAGTTCCTTAGCTAGTTATTAGATTATTTTCAACCTACTTTCGGATTTATTACCTTCAGAGCTGATACTTTCAGAAATTACTATTCGATTTGCATGATTATTGTTAATATAGTGCTCTGCATCCTTCACTGTTTGTCCTTTGGTGATTTGATTTCACAGGTCATGGATGAAGTGTCCGTCCATAATTGGTGACAGAAGAAAGTAAAATATATTTTCTGGCTGATATCCGTATATTTATCACTACTTCGGTGCTCATTGTCATCATTTCTATGTCATGGATTGAACGATATCCTGATGGCCGGATTCAGTCATCCATCCACCTTCTGAGTATCTGGGGTAGTGGATTTTCATAGCCTCGTGAACTAGTCTATCCGATACTCCGCGATGGTTCTGTCTAAGGGAGTAGAGTATATATCCTGTTGGAGTAGGTTGGAACTCGTGGTAGAACAGCACGGCAACCCTGTCATCAGGCTGGAGATCGAGTCGGTGGAGGAGGGTACGGTGCACTTCACCATGCTGGTCGAGGGCCATGTCGCAGAGGAGAGGTGCAAGGAGTGCATAAATTTTCTCCACGGCTACATGCAGAAGGAGGCCAAGAGCGAGATCAGGCGGATGCTCAAACGTTATGTGGGGGTGGGAAAGCGACTGGGGGAAATTGATTACGACCACTTCGAGACGAGGTCCATTGTGCATGGATCTGTGAGACTGACGGCACCATTTCCCCGTTGTCCTAACTTTCGTAGGTACGAACGCTGGGCTCATGACTACGGCTCACTGGACATCATGCATGTGCTGGAGGATGGTAGGCTCATACTCAGGTGCGAGAGGTGCGACGCCATCAGGGCATATCCTGTAGCGTATTCGGATTTACTGGCCATGCGATCGAGGAGCATCACGGAGTGGAACAGGGATTACGGAGCTCCTCGCTACATCTATCGACTTGTTGGATTCGTCCCGGACTTCAACGAGGACTTCGACACCTTCCCGGGCGAGTGCTTCGCGGTGCATGACATGCCATCGCACTACTTCGCCCAGATCACAGCCCCTCCTCTGATCTTTGACCTAGGTCTAACTTCTATGGATGATCTGGAGCGTATGGTTAGCTACCTCATGGTCGAGCCAGCATTCTGATACAGACCATGTCCTATTCGCAATTTCGGTTATGAGAACTAAGCTGTGATGAACCCATACGGGGTAAGGTTCCTATATGACTGATGATTTCTGAACAGATTCATAGTACACAATCTCAAGTACTTTTCTAGCAGGATTCTTCTAGAGGATAGTAAATCTATATATTATCTGAAGATAAAATATGGATAATATGTCAACTATTGAAGAACCCCCGATCTACAAGGGGCTTGATAACATCTATGTCGCGGAGACAAGCATGAGCCATATCGACGGGCTTAAGGGCAAACTTACTATAAGGGGTTTCCCCCTTGAGGAGTTCGCGTCTACCAAGACCAATGAAGAGGTCAGCTACCTCCTGATGCATGGGAGATTCCCGACTCCTGAAGAGCTAGATGTTCACAGCAGGGAGATGAGGAGTAACAGAGGCCTTCCCGAGGCAACATACGATCTGATCGAGGCTGCCGCCCGTGCTGGTGTTCACTCCATGAGCGCCCTGCAGATGGCAGTGTCGTCTCTGAGCATCGAGTTCGGAGACGTGGGTTCCGAAGACATCGAGAGGGTGAAGCATGTGGGATTGCAGATCGTCGCCAAGGTTCCGACGATTCTGGCCAGCTACTGGCGTCTCCGGGACGGCAAGCAGAGGATAGCCCCGAGGGAGGATCTGGG
>JALWRB010000402.1 GCA_027077875.1 Candidatus Heimdallarchaeota archaeon | reverse complement strand
ATGTGTCGTCGATGGATATCACTGCCCGGTATGTCGTGTTTGCCACGAACTCCATCTGGTATGAGCCGACTGTGAAATCGTACAGGGGGAGGTAGAGGTTAAAACTTACCTCAACAGGGCTATCGTCTGTGACGTCGGCGTAGAGCGTGATGTACTCACCGACGGAGACGGTAGTCTTGTCGAAGTAGATGTTGTTCAGCACCGGGTCGGTGACATCCGGTGTGGTGCCGGAGACGATCACGAATGGTGTGGTGTAATCGAAGAACCTGTCGAAGTAGTAGGCGAATGCGTCGTCTCTCAATGAGTCCACGGTCACGTTCCCGGACTGCATGTAGGAGAGCACTTTGAAGCTTCCTTCGTACCTCAGCGTGTTTGCCGAGTCCTGGTAGAGTTTCAGGTTCAAGAAGCCATTGTAGTCAGATCCGTTGTACGCTAGCATCGCCGCAGTGAAGTAGTTGGCGGTGACGGAAGCTGTGAAGTCCACGGTCAGGAGCACGGTTTCTCCAACGGTAGCCGAGCTGGTGTTGAATGCGATGGAGGAGATTCCCACTGCATTTGGCGATATGTCTGAATTTGAGGGTAAAGTAATTCCTTGGGAATTGGTACTATAACCTACAAAAACAATCAGTAAAATGAGGGCAAAACCTCTGAGTTGTTTCATGGTTACGTAAACTATATATTGAAGATGTTAATAATATCGGTCTGACTAGCTATAGTGCAAAATTCTGTATCTACAGACTTCAGGGGACATTTCTGACATCATTAATAACTCTTATCGTGTTTTCTTCCGTAGATTGCGACTACAGGTTCCCTAGCTTCATTTCTATTAATTTTAAAGCGTTTGTAAGAACTAGGTAATCGATGCTGTGATCTGAGGTTGTTCATCTGGATGAATGCAGTAGGCAAATCTTCTCCGTAGAATTTTCAGAGGAGCTCCAGATCCGTAAGAGGAAAATAGGACGTATACAGTCCAAGGCGTATCGGTGTCCTCACTGTTTATGATTGGCTGGAGATCAACCTGAACCCTTTCCCTTCTTCGGTGGTCTTGTGTCATCACGATCTGCGAATGTTTTAATATCCACCGTTCCGACCTACCTCAATGGCAAAGCGGATTTTGATCTGCCCTTGGGGAAAGTACTCGGGGTGGAAGGAGACAGAATACATCTTTAGAACTAACAGAGGGGAGGAAGCCAAGCAGAGGTCCTACTCTACCCTTCCCATACTCCTCAACTCTCTACATCCAGACAGGGTGACCCTTCTCGTACTCGACAGCCTCGTAACGGAGGGCTGCACATACTCTGAGGTCGAGCTCAATGTATCGGAGGGAGTTAGGCAGTACCTTGTGGATAAGCTTGAAGTTGGCGATTCCTGTGACATCGGTGTACTTCCTGGCAACGGTACCTTCTACGATCCTGACAGGGGTCTCAAGGTCGTGTGCAAGAGCGACATGGAGAACCTGCTGACCCACATACTGTGGAGGCTTGTAGTTTTCCTCGTAGACGATCTTCGGGGCGAGGAACCGCTCGATTTCTACCTCGATCTAACACACGGGATTAATGTTCTCCCCGTCCTGACCTACAAGGCTGTGGAGACAATGGCCCAGATCGTCGCTACCTCAGGTAGAAGGGTAAGGTTGGTCGTCCTGAACTCCGAGCCCTATGAGCCGATTACCAAAGCAGTTCCTCTCAGGATTTTGAGGGCGGAGGAGCGTGACATTCACCCCTTTTTCCCGAGGTTCAAGGTGGGTGACTGTACCCCCGAATACCGCACCCTCAATGCATTTATGGCCAGCCTTCACTTCGGTCTACCGCTGGTCTACCGACTGTGCTTCCCTGACACCATGTCACTCCTTTCAGAGATCGAGGAGGGCTTTGGATCTCAAGTGAGGGATGTCAATTGTGTGGGTATTAACGAGAAATTTGAGAGTTGGGGCAAGGAGATCAAAATCAGGATTCTTATTAGTATCACTCATAAAGAACTTGACGAGAACCTGTACCCACTTGTCCTGCTCTACCTGTACTCAGTGCTCAACCCGATGATGGCAAGTGGTGACTGGACCTCACTCAAGGAGCTGAGGGATCTCTCCGAGTCCCGATTCTACCAAGACACTACCTTGTCGTTCGTCAAGAACGAGCTATCGAACCTCGGGAGGGATTGTGTCAGATACAAGGACAACATCATTAACGACGAGCAGACCTACCTCCAGCTAATAGGAGCGGAGGACGGTAATGTCAACTCCCGAAACTTCAGGGCTCACATCGGTCTCGAGCGGTCGACGATCGAGCTGAGATTCAAGCCAGACGCTGTCACCTTCAGGGCCAACCTCGATGAACTGAGCGGGATGCTCGACGGTACGCTTGATCGTGGAGGGATGTCTAAGAAGAAGCTTGAGAAGGAGCTCAAAAGGCTGACTCGGGAAGACGTGGGTATACGGTATCGGAAGGATGTTGTCGACTTAGCCTGCAAACTCCTTGATAGCTGAATGTAATCCTGAGTTTTATTCCCAATATGATCATGTCACATTTTGTGATTTGAGTTTAGTGATGGGAATATCATACTGCAGCAGAATTAAGAAAGCCATGTGTAAGTATTTAGGTATTAGAGTTGGTTATATAACGGTTATCTCCTCCCGTGTGTATCGTGTTGTAGGATGTGTTGGATCCTCTGTCTGTTTTCCGACTATTCCAGCAGATCCACTCCGAAGGTCTTTCTCACGAACCTCACGAGCTTCTCCCATGCATATCCCACTCCCTTCTTGGGAACGATTTCCTCCAGATCCTCCCACGTCGCTCCCATGTGGTGCAGCTCCCTTAAAAGAAGGCGGAGGTACCTCAGGTCTCCTACTCTGCACCGGGAAAGTTTGAAGTCCTGTGGAAGATCCTCGAAATCCAGTACCCAGCGTACCTTGATCAGTCTGATGAGAATGTACAGAGTGTGGACGTCGCAGCGGCTGAGGGCGCAGGATATCGTCCTGGAGTATGGTCTGATCTCCTCCCACGGCACCCCCTTCTCTGCCAGTAGTCTTAGCACGGTCGTGACGGAATGGAGTGTCCATCCAGCGTACTCGGTGTCCTTCAGGTAGACTCTCTGCCCGGTCACCTTGGCGTATATCCTCCACCAGTCGCACCTCTTGGAGAAGACGTACGGCAGTAGCTGCCTCACATCTCCAGCCTCCTTCAGGAAGAGTACGAGGTGACTTGACCTGCTCCTCCAGAAGATCCGCTGAAGCCATTCGTGCGGCAGATCGGTTAAGACTATTCCCGGCTGGTGAATTCTGATGAGTCGGGACACCCCGAGGATCTCCGAACTCTCGATGGAGGAGAGGATGGCC
>JALWRB010000401.1 GCA_027077875.1 Candidatus Heimdallarchaeota archaeon | reverse complement strand
CATGTACTCAAGACGCTTGACCGTGGTCTTTTCCTTCTTCAGAATTTCTAAGGGGTTATAGGAAATGCGCTTGAACACATACATCCAATGACAAGGAGGCATATAAAGCTCACCCAATTGATTACTCGCAAGTAGAACCTCCCATGTAGTAATGTAGGTCATGGTAAGGAGAGAGTTATGGGCTAAGTCCAATTTTATGCAGAGCAGTCAGGTGTACGTTTGGAGAGATGAGGGCAATAATCGTGATTCTCCAAGGGAGACAGATGGGGTAGATTGAAGTCCCCCTAAATCGTTAGTGTCACTGGGGAATGGTTCTCCAGACTCTCTCGGCACTTCTCCACAACCATCAACGTCTTCAGACCATCTTCCAGCCCCACAACTGGTGAGACTCCCTTCGTCACAATGTCACGGAGATTCAGTATCTCCACCAACAATGGCTCACCGTAAAGCTTGAGCGAAGACCCAGGACCGTGCGGAATAGAGATCGAAGCGCCATCACCCTCAGGTGTTCTCAGCTCGCGAATCTCTATCGTCTGGGCTATCAGATCGACCTTGATCGACGCTCGCTCACACTCCACGATGATCTCACGCTCCTTCCCAGAGAACTCCCGGGAGAGCTGAACTACCCCGTGGAAATCCTCACCCATGAACGAGATGATCGCCGAATTCAAGTTACCCTCTCGGTACAGACCAGTCGTATAGAGCCGGACCTCACCGGAAATCAGACGGGTAACGATGTCAAAGTCATGAACACCGATGTCAACAAGTATGTCAGACAACGAACTCAGACGATCACGGGGTACAGAACCCTTCCTGAATATCATGAAACTACGAAGACGACCGTACTCCCCCGAACGCATGATCGAGATAAAACGCTGAACAACAGGATTGTAGATCTCAACATGACCAACTATAATACGGTCAGTGTAGTCCCCCAACTTCGAGACCAGATCACGGGCCTCAGCTAACGTCGGAGAGATAGGCTTCTCCAGAATCATCGCTCGTGTACCCGGAAATGCAGAGATGACCTCCTCCATGACAGAAGAGTGAAACGGCGTCGGAACTGCAATGACAAATGCATCAGGCGAAAAACCAACATCGGCAAGCGATGAGAAAACAGGGACGTCAAAGTCAGAAACTGCCTGATCCGCATTCCGACGATTAGGCTCGACTATCCCAGCCAGCAGATCCAGCTTGGACAGAATCCTCGCATGGATACGTCCCATCGAACCATACCCGATAAGGCATACCTTAATCACAGAAGTTCACGGACTATCTCGGTATTTAGACGTTCCTATTTCTCCCAGAGACGCTGATAATATCGCAATATTTATTTCCTGAACAACAGCAGGTAGTTTGTCGAAGCTTCCCAACTTCGCAACAATAGCAAAAGCCTCGTGGTGTAGTGGCCCAGCATGGAGGTCTCTGGAACCTCTGACCTCGGTTCAAATCCGGGCGAGGCTATTCATCAGCTCTTCTTCTCAAAGAATACCCCTTTCGTATGCTCATTTGGAGAACTCAGTATCAGATCCTCTTCTCTTTCACACCCAACTAGTTAACGATTGATTTTGTTGCACAGCGTACCTGCCCAAATAATTTTTTCGGTCAACTCTTCCTTTCCTTTTATAGAAATCTCTCAATAGTGAGTGGATGAATGTACAGCAGCACTATTCACGACACATCTGGCTCTGGCGGACGGAGCTGAAGGATCGTCCAGTTAAGGAGGGACTGGGCTGGTTGCGGAACCACGATCTCCCGCATGGGAGGTATTTCGTGGAAGCCACAGAAGACCTTGACTTGGTACTCACTGAGGAACCTGAGGACTACTACGCTTCAATGAGAATCTGGGTGGGTTCTGAAATTCGCTGCGGGGACTCCTCGATGCTTCGGGAGTACATCAGAACTCGTTGGTTGGACGTCGACATCTCCGATGACTTGGAGATCAGGGTAGTCCCACATGGGAGGCCGAAGGTGGACATATCATGGTTGGTGAGCGATGTCTTGGACGACATAGAGCTCACGCTCTCCATGCATGGATTCGAGTATATCCGTACGGCTGACTCGATCATGATCATCCCCGGTCTGATGGGTCTCTTTGCTACTGAGGAGCTCAGGGAGTACATCGGTTCGCTGATAACGTTGGAGAGTACGATAGATGTTCCCAGCTTCACCAAGTTGGGGATCTTCTCCCGTAAGTTCTTGAAGGTCTGCTAGACGAAGAGATAATAAGTAGAGCTGTATTCAGATCATGTGAAGAAGGTACATCTAGTTCTGTTGCTCGTCGTGCTCTCGGTTTTCAGCTTTCGTCCTGTCGGCTCGTGGGGATTCGACGTGCACCGTGAGCTGACATCGAAGGCTGTCGAGCAACTTCCCGAGGAGTGGAGGGCATTCTTCAGGGAACATGAGGATGAATTGAGGGGTGCGAGTGTGGATCCTGACCTTCGGAGATCCAGTGACCTTACAGAGGCTCCTCGGCACTACGACGATCAGGACGATCCGCATCTCGACCGTAATGTCTCCTCCCGTTCGTCTGACTACAGGAAGGGAGTAGTAGCGTGGGCAGTGGAGAACAGCACGATCCTGCTCATTAAGGCTCTGGAGTCGGACGACCTTGCAGGGATAATCCGCTATGCAGGTGATCTGGCGCACTATGTCGGGGATGCCTCCCAACCGCTGCACAGCACCGAGAACTACGACGGACAGCTCACCGGCAACGGGGGGATTCACTCACGTTACGAGTCTACCTTTATCGGTGAGTACTTCGACGATCTCTTTGAGTATGGTGACCTCGAAAATCTCACTGTCGTGGACGACCCCTACGAGCTGATAGAGGGGCAGATCAGCACAGGTCTGGAGGTAGTCCCTGCCATCATGGCAGCGGATAACAAGGCGGATGCGGCGGATCCTGGTCGGGGTGCGAAGTACTATCAGGTCATGTATGATGAGCTGGGTGAGATGACCCGCGGTCGGCTGAAGCTCGCTGTGCAGAACATAGCGAATCTCTGGTACACCGCATTGGTCCAGTCTGGTAGGTACGAGCCTCCACAACCGACAAGCAGTGTATCAGCTAATACTTTGACCGGTAATGGCGATTCGACCGAGGCTGCTGTTGCCCTCCCGGTTTGGACAGTGATGTTTGCTCTTGTCATCATCCGGAGGAGATTCGGGTCATCTCCCTTCTCATTTCATTCCTCGGGGTAAAGATCACCCTCGCCACCACCTTCTCTCTTCCGTTCTAGCAGGATGACGATGACCGCTGTGCTGACAAATGCCACTGCTGTGATGATTCCCCGTGATAAATCGGACATGATAGGTGAGCTCTTGACGAGGAGGGAGGGAGA
>JALWRB010000400.1 GCA_027077875.1 Candidatus Heimdallarchaeota archaeon | reverse complement strand
TAGCTCTCCACGGAGTACTTATTCACACCATCGTCGATGACATGGTCTCCGCTCAATTTGTTCAGCATTGCAATGAGGAGGACGAATATCGTCGTCATCCTTTGCTGTCCATCTATGAGCTGATATTTCGGGAGTGAGCCTATGGATGCAGAGGTCTCTTTAATTACGACAAATGAACCGATAAAATGATTACCATCATCTCTCCGCCCAATCTTTATTATGTCATCCAGCAGTTTGTTGATCTCCCCTTTTCCCCAAGAATACGGTCGCTGGTACGGTGGGATTTTATACTGAAGTTGCCTTTGGAGGAAGTCGGCAAAGGAAAGTTGATCTACCCTCACGTTCTGGATAACCAGTTTTTTACTTAATAATCTTCCCGTCCACCTTCAGGATATTGATCTTGGTATTTAGAATTTTTTTCTTTTGTGATAGAAAAATAACCATTCGTGGTTTGCCCATAATTTGGATGATTTTGACCTATGAAATCACCAGAGGATAGATAGAAATTTCAGAAAACTCAAACGGATTGAAGAGTTTCACCGATCACCAAAGTAGTTTGTGATTCGACACAGCCCTAACCTTCCTTGCATGTCATCTGAAATCACTCAAGGACTGGTGGTCCAGTATGAAACCAGAGGGATATCAGTACGCTAGTGAGGAGTTGATACTGTTGGATGGAGATGTCTCTATTGCTCAGAAAGGTCTCCATACGGACGTGTAATTATCAGATCCCGATAATAACAATAACCCCAAATTACGGATATTATCTATGTGCATGAGATTGAGATGCCAATGAGGAAATTTCATGGAACAGGACAGCATAAGAAGGTCCGAATATTTCCTCCATTTGACGATATCGTATGTTTTCCTTGAATTGACCCTTACCCCAGAAGCTCTCTCAGTTCATCTTTCTGATCTTCTGACAGGTGGGTGACAATCTCTTTCATGGAGTACTCATTGAAGATCTTCTCCATACCGAATTCTTCTATTACCCGTTTCAGACCGACCTCTTCCACTACCCGTTTCAGACCGACCTCCTCCACCACCCGTTTCAGACCGACCTCCTCCACCACCCGTTTCAGACCAACCTCATCAATAACGCGGGATATACCCAGCGCTTCGACAGATTCCTTAATTGTGAATCCTTTCTTATCTAGAACTTCCATAGCCTTCTCATCTTTAATGACTTGATCTCTGAATAATATGTGTGCAACTGTTAACATAAAGTTATCGCTCACGGAGGCAGCGATTTCGAGGAACTCTGCAAATCTTGAGGTCACGAACATCCCAAGGAAATAGTTGTGCGAAGAGAGGACAATCTCCTTGCTGAGAATTATTATCACGGAGTGAAAGGTAGTGGTTTTCATTCTGTAAACCCCTTTCTCGAGCTCTTCGAAATGGTATGTTTGAACTAATCTCGCGGGTAATGACCTATGTCCAGAGACAATTATGACCACGCAGAGGTCCTTAGGGACGATGCTCATCCTCTTGCTTGTACTCCCCATGTAACCGTGTCTCGAGGCCAGATAGAAGTGAAGCTTGGCTATGGTTGCAAAGAGATCTCCTATCTCGAAGAAATCGTTTTCACTTTTGAACTCGCCCACCACCTCAGGGGTGAAGTACTTGAATGGGGAGTGCTGTTTCAGGGTGTCGTCCTTGAAATTCGAAATCAGAAAGTCGACCCTCATATTTGCTGAGGGAACGTCCATCTCGGTAGAGACCTCGATCCCGTACCTTGACATATAGCTTGACAGTATATTTTTGAAGAATGCTTCTTTGCTTGGAATAATTGATGGAGATATGGGTGATTAATAAATTCACGGAGAGGCTTCTACCTATGTGACCATTCACTGCTGCAGAATATTCCGATGCTTGGACACACTATGGGCATGGTCAGACCCGCTATCACGGGCATCGTATACTGTTGGAGGTGCGGGGTCTGCTCACCATGGCGATGTGCTCGGGTAGTGATAGTGCGAACATACCCATGGGAGACCCATTTGGAAGGTCTTGATGCGAGACCCGGTGTGTCCTACGAGTTGCTCAGAGAGCAATGGCTTTCCTGATTATCACGAGCACCAGTGCTCCGCCACCCACCATTAGAAATATGCCCGATGTCGCCAGTATCGTGTCCATGTCGAGGTCCTCGGTGTACGACAGCGGTGTTGCAGAACTCTCGTCTTCTGCCCCCTGCGAGATTGTGACCTCCGCACTCTGGGGTGTTCCGTATACCACCTCAGACTCCAGGCTCTCCCCCACCTCGTTGACCGCTACGACGTAGTAGTAGTACGTGGTGTTGATCTCGACGTCATCATCTATATAGTACAGCTCTGTCGTGTTTCCAACCACCTCAAAGGTGACGTTGTCCAGCGATCTGTGTATCCTGAAGTAGTCAGCGGGCATGAAGTGGCCCTCGCCCGGTAGCCACACGATGGATATCGAGTCCTGTGATGCGAAGAGGACTACGTCGCTGGGTACCGCGGGGTGGGTGAATGTCGAGACGATCGCCTCCGAAGAGTACCCGCTCTCCCCAGCAGAATTCGCGGCGGTCACGACGTAGTAGTAGTGCTCTGCGACGGCGATGTCCCTGTCCCTGAAACTGGTAGTATTTGTCGAGCCGATCTTGGTGTACGGACCTCCCTGAACTCTTGATCTGTAGAGCGTGAACTCGGTTGAGTCGTCGGTCACCTCCCACGTGAGGAGGATTTCACTCTTGTCATAGACTGCGGAGAGGCGGATGGGAACATCTGGGGCATCGATGGGAACCACGGACACGTCTGCCGACGCTGCGCCCTCACCCATCGCGTTGAAAGCGGCCACCTTGTAGTGGTACGAGCTGCTGTAATTAAGATCGCTGTCCTCGAAGAATCTCGAGTAGCTCGACCCGATTATGGAATAGCTGTCATTGTTATTCTCGGATCTGTAAATCGTGTACCCCAGCACGGGCTGACCCCCGTCGTACAGTGGCTTATCCCACGTTAGGACTGCGGTGTTGTTGGCGACCCTCACCTTGACCTCCGCAGGTGGACCGGGTGGAATTGCGGGAGTTGTGTAGATGGGTGTGGAGTACGGGCTCTCACCGATCTCGCTGGTGGCAGATATTTGGTACACGTACTCCTTTCCATTGTCCAGCCCAGTGTCTGTGTAGCTGGTAAGGTTTGTTGTGGCCAGCATGGTGAACCGGGACTCACCCTCGGCCATTCGGTATACCGTGTAGTAGCTGATATTAAATCCTCTCCCATCCGCGTGCTCCCATTCGATCGTCACTGTCTGGTTGCCCACTGTTGTCCCGATCACCCTCGGGGGCATCGGGGTGTTGGCCACTGTGACCATCTGTTCGAGAGAGGGGAGGCTCTCGCCGTAGATATTCTCTGCCTTGACAATGTAGTAGTAGGTCTCGCCGTTGAGGGCGGTCAAGTCGGTGAAGCCAAAGGTGGAGGTGTTTGACCCGATGAAGGTGTAGTTCCCATCCGGGGTGTCGGAACGGTAGATGTTGTACCTGAGGACAGGGAATCCACCGTCGGTGAATGGGCGATCCCATGTCAGAACCACGTAGTTGTTGCCATTGATCCCGGTGATGTTCACAGGAATCGACGGCTCCCCGACGGGTGAAGCACTGACCTCTTCGGAGAATGCGCTCTCGTTGTATTGGTTCAGAGCGGTGACCCTGTAGTAGTACACGTAGCCATTGACGACGTCGGTGTCGATAAAACCCCGAGAGGTTGTGTTCTCCGCATGGAATGTGTAGGTAGTCCCGTAGTCTGTGCTGCGGTAGATGTTGTAGGACTTGACAGGGATACCTCCGCTGTCCAGCGGTTCATTCCACGTCAGATTCACCTGAGACGGCAACGAGTACGCAGTCACGGACACAGGTTCAGTAATGTTCCCTATGGGGAGCACGGTCTCGATGTTGGAGTACCCACTCTCTCCCTTGGCATTTAGTGCGGTAACCTTGTACTTGAATATCGTTCCCGGGACGACATCCTCGTCCAAGTAGTACAGGTTGGTGGTGTTGGAGATCCACGAGTAGCTCTGCCCACCGTCCTCCGATCGGTAGATAGAGTAGTTCTTAATCAGGTCCCCGCCATTTCCCAAGGGTGTGAACCAGAAGAGGGAAACGTTTGTCAGGGTGTTTGTACTGTGCAGGTTCTGCGGAGAAGCTGGGGGTCCAAAGAACCTGAAGTAGTACCGGTGATCCACCCATGTGTGGATAATCGAGATGTCGTCATTCGTGGAGTGGAAAGCGAAGTTGAGGTTGATACTCTTTCCCGGAACTATTTCGATATCGCCGGTGGCATCTCCAGTATTCAACTTCCTGCTGAACTCAAGGGTTGTCCATCCAAACTCCTCCCCGGCCATGTATTCTGTGATGTCCTGAGAACCATCGGGTGCCGGGACGTACTGTCCAGTACTGTAGACGTCATAGATGTACGACTTGTTGGAAGTTGCGTCGAAGCCTCCGGTCACCATATCGAAGTTTACCATGTCGGGATATCCACCCCAACCCACTGAGACCCATCCAGTGCCCTCTGCCCTGACAGCCATATTGATGGTGTCCCGCTTGATCGTGTAGTACAAGATATACTTTCCCCGATCCAATTCATACTCGTACTCGTTAATTCCGACATGCCCGTCGATCACGATCGCATCCGACTGGACAGGCCGCTCGTGGACTGGTGTAGTCGCACTCATTCCCATGGTAATGACAAGGAAAATGGTCAGTGCTGCAATAATATTTCTCATCTGGGGGTCACCTGTACTAATTGTGAGATACTAATTGTGGAATCTCCTATAGTAATTAAAGTATACAGTGATTCTTTCATCAGTATCAATATATATAAGATATAGTAGAATAAATACGTTTTTGTGGGGCATTGTATGAACTATTGCAACTATTGCGATAAATTATCAATCATGTATTCAATATGCCAAAATGACAGTAGTATTTTTCAACCATGATACCCGCTGAGGTCCGATTCCTAAGGGATCTCACATACCAGAACTATACAGTAGCAGAGATAGAGTAGTATGTAGATAGGTAACCTCTAGAAAGCTGACGTTCCAAATTGAGCTCAGTTTGCCAACCATCTGCCGCCGTGTATAGCACTTGCCAGCCCAATCCGCCCAATACTGTGAAGACCGAGGTGAGCAAAACACGTCATCGAGCAGTGAAATAGCTTCATCCAAGAACCATATATAGTGAAATAAACATTTATCCCTCGACAGGATAGAATGGACTTCACTAGCACCTAGGTCGACGGGAGGTGGCGAGGATTCAGTGCCCTATGGAGGAGATGAGTTATAGCAGAAGTACGCAGTACCACAGGAGGATTTTTTATGCACATCTCGAGGAGGATTAATCATGGAGAAGAAGCAGAGGTCTGTCCTCGTGAATGTCCTCCTCACCCTGTTCTTCATCTACACCATCATACCACCTCTCACAACAGGTCCGGAGACGTTGGATCCAAGCACATACGTCAAAGTTGATGCATCCTTCTCCGTCCCAGCCCGTGGGACCACGAGCTACCTCTACCGGATAAACGTGACCAACTGGTCAGATCTTGAGATGAGGAGTGACTCGACCTTCAAACTGGAGCTCCACTCGTACAGAATCCAGATCTCGAAGGTCTTCGACGACACGGTATGGGAGGCGACGAACGCATCTGTAGAGGCCATCGGGCTGTACTACTACATGTGGTTCGGCTACAAGGGAGGGACTGCCGAGCAGAGGGTCGTGGAGATCCCACCCACATCGGAGGGTGCGCTCGTCGAGGAGGATGTGGTCTTCACCTTGGAGTCACCTTTCCACCGGTGGTCGGTGACAGGGGGAGTCCAGAGGGAATACTATGTGCTCACCGCGCTCTACCAGAACTTCGTCTTCACCAATGGCTCTACCTATCTCGCGAGGAAGTTCGCCCCCGGGGAAGATTTCACCCGGTACGATCTCCCCGAGGAGAGGGAGTACACCATCAATGAGCTTGTTGGTCTAAGTACACCCTCTATCGTGGTCAACTGGACGAACAGCTGGCAGATCAAGACCGTCCTTATGCCCTTTGCGTTGGTGGCGATGATAACCTCGCTTGTCCTCAGCAGGCGTAGGGCATCAGATAGCAGGTAAATTATCCCCAGATTATCCCGTTGAGGAGGAGAAGTGAGAAGACGATGTTCATAGCAATCGCAGCGAAGAACAAGAGCCACTGTGCTCTTACCGAAGTCAGCCCGTTTCCGTACATAGCGTACCGGGTGACAATCAGGATGAGGACCAGCCAGAGGATGAAACCGAGTAATGTGATGTTCCAGTTGACAAGGTACTCCACGAGAGGTGACCAGATGAACTTAAGGATCAACAGCATGGTGTAGAACCCGGCGATCGTCCCGAGTACTCTTAGTAAGTAGGACCTGTTCTGCTTTTCGAGGAGCCCGGTTTTCGGGGAAGAACTCGTCGGGAAGTGCATGGGAAGAGGACACATACGCCCCCTCAAATCGTAGGTATCAGAATTCCGTGCTCCACAGGAAAGAGTTAAGTTATCGGATCTAGAGTCGACGTATGCAATTCCGATTCATCAATAGGAGGAGAGAGTTGGAGTTCCTCCAACAGAAGTACGAGGAGAACCGATTCCAGTTTATCATCCTCCACGGACGGAGAAGAGTAGGAAAGAGCGTGCTTCTCCGGGAGTTTGTCAGATCCAAGAGGTACGTGTACGTTCAGGTTGACGAGACAGCGGCAAAGACCCAACTTGAGCACCTGTACACCGAGACAACCCGGCAGCTATTAGGAACACCCATGACCTTCAGGGGTCTTGACGAATACTTCGCGTTTGTGGAGGAGCATGCGATTGAGCCTCTTGTCCTCGTCCTCGATGAGTACCAGTACCTCGTCAAGTCGGTCGAGGGGATAAACTCGATTATCCAGCGTTGGATCGATACCCGTTGGATGGAGACAAAACTCTTCCTCGTCCTCTGCGGATCGGAGATCAGGATGATGCAGGAGCTCTTCGCGTACAATAATCCTCTTCACGGAAGGAGGACAGGTCAGTGGAAGGTAGAGCCATTCGACCTTGAAGCGAGTTCCGAGCTCCTCTCGGGGATACCCATCGAAGACGTGGTCGATGTGGTCAGCGTCTTCGGCTCGATGCCCGCCTATCTCAGTTACTACGACACCAGCATAGATCTCTACGAGAACATCCTGAGAACGGTGCTGTCACAGGGTCATCCGCTCTTCGAGGAACCTCTCCATCTGCTCAGACAGGAGTTCAGGGAGGTCAGCCGGTACTACTCGATCGTGGCGTCAATAGCCGAGGGGAAGACGAGATTGAACCACATAGCAGACGCCACGGGGATCGAGGCAAGGACCCTGACCAAGTACCTCCAGAACCTCATTGCAACTGACCTCATTAGGAAGGAGCGACCCATCGGCTCGAAGGAGGGGCAGAACCGATTCGTTCAGTACAAGGTCAGCGATCAGTTCCTCAGGTTCTGGATGAGATTCGTCAGCCCCAACCGTAGCCTTCTCCAGATGGATGGGCAGGAGATAGTTCTCTCTCGGATTAGACAGGACCTATCCACCTTTATGGGAGAGGGGTTTGAGATGGTCTGCCGTGAGGTCGTTAATCGACTTAATGCCATGTCAGCTTGGGGACACCCCTACCCCGAAGTAGGTAGATGGTGGGGAAAGAACGTTGAATTCGACCTCGTCCTGAAGGACAGAGACCGGGCGATCTTCTTCGAGTTCAAGTATGGGAAGAAGGTGGACGGGAAGAGGGTACTGCACAGGTTAAAGAACAACGTCCTGCAATCCAAGTTCAGCGACTTGTCGGGACATCTGGTGGTTATTGCTCGGGAGTTCTCAAGAAGGACAGTTGGTTGTATGACATTCTCGGAGCTTTGGAAGGTCCTCAGGGAGAGGACCGTTATACTGGAAGATTCACTCTACCGCCTAGAGAGGTCACGATCCTGACGAGTTCCCACTATATGGAATGTCCCATTTTATCAGAGCGTATGGACTGTATGAACAATAGCAGTCATCTGTCTCCACGTACCCTAAAATGCCCCGTTAGAGCAAGGACATTAAGGAGAGCTGCACCTACCCAAGTTCACCCCATAAATTCTCGAGTATGTATGCCTGATAGAGATAATTTCTTCTAAACTATAACTCAAGGTCTCAAGAAGACCCGGGTGGATAGTCAGGACTACAGTCCTTTACCGAAGAGTAGTGCTCTAGGTGACTTCACCGGTCTCAGATAGCGATCGAACTACCCCCAGACTATCCCGTTGAGGAAGAGAAGAGAGAAGACAATGTTCAAAGCCATCGCAGCGCCGAACAAGAACCACTGAGCTCTCACCGAAGTCAGTCTATTCCCGTACAGAGCACACCGGGCGACAATCAGGATGAGAGCAATCCAGAGGATGAATCCGAGTGAGGTGAGGTTCCAGTTCACAAGGTACTCCACGAGAGGTGACCGGATGAACTTAAGGAACAGCAGTATGGCGTAGAGCCCAACGATCGTTCCGAGAACTCGTACAAGGTAAGACCTGTTCTGCGATTCGAGGAGCGCGGGTGTATAGAGCTCAGCCCCTACAGTACGTGGGTACACGGCTATTGCTGTAACCAGCAGTCCGAGAAGAAGAAGATACAAGAATCCGTCTTCGAGGAATGACACCCTGTCTGGCTCAATGATCCGGACATGCGCCTGCCCTCCATCCCAAAGGTCTATCGTTAGGTTCTCTCCGCGCTTGACGAATACCTGATCGGAGGTGAACAGACGCGGGGTGGATATAACCCGGTGTATGCTATCGGTTCTTACAGAGAATTTATATCGGTCAAAGTTCGAAGTGCGCTCGAACTCGACCTCGAAACGTAGACGGCCAGTAGATTTCACGGTAATAGTCAATGCGTCATCGGATTCGTCAAGGTCTCCTTCGGCAAGTACCGTCCCTGGTATCCGGGGAGAACTGGGAGCGAGGAGGATAACTACGATCAGAAGAGCAGCGGTATAGACAGGTAGCATCTTCTTAGTATTCCTCTTCCACATGATTCTCTTCGGGACTTGTTGCGGGATTCTCTCGAATTTCGACATGCCCGCCGTCAAGACACCAAGTTTTTGTTTGACAATACCCTTCTGCACCCTGAATTCGATATCGACGACTTTTGCTCTTGCCCGTGAATCTGAGAAATTGAACCATGAGGAAATATCACGGACCTTGACAACAGGTTGATTTTCACCCACCATGGATTCGACACAACGCCTGACCTCACCAAGGACATATCGCAGGTCATGCCGGTCATCGATCAATTCCAGGGATAATCGGATAATAGATTTACGAGGTCTGACTGCGAGGAGAATAAGGGAGAAGATCATAATCAGGAGAAAGAGGATATTCGCAGAGTCCGAATATACAATCCTTAATGACAAATCAAAAGCAAAATACCATATTAATAAAAATCCACTTATATTGTGAAAGAATTCCTCGTCTGGTACGTTGTTACCGACCTCAACAGAATTTTTCTCTCTAAGAAGTCTGATCTTTGGATTGATCCTATCTTGGATACGCCGGAAGTAAACGACTGGGTTCTCCACGAGCAAATCCCGATCAATTTGCTTCTCCGCACCCGCATTCGTCCTCCCAGAGTACGATACCACCACGGAGTCCCCTGCTTTCTCGACCTCGAGATCCCTATGGAGAATGAGACGGAGGTAATCTAGAAGAGGATCGAGTAATTCTGGAGTCGGGCGGTGTACGACGAAGCTTCGACTGGACCGGTATGGGAAAGCAAACACCAGTATCCCCATGATCACAGCAGATCCGATGACCATGAGCACAATGACCACGATATTGTACAGCCGAAAATCTGAGAAGCTGATGACCGACAGTATAGGTAAGCCAAGTACCAACGCGAAAGAACCTCGAAGGAGGGCGATGTCCTTGAAGTTGAACTGTTCAGGTACTTCGATGAACGGATCTGGATACTCACCCTGAATGAGTTCCCTGTCTATCCTTTCGAGGAGTTCCAACCGAGTGCCCACAGCAGTAGACCACAGGGGAGAAGATAAATCTTCGGGGAGGGTCTCGTCTGGGAGTTCCAGTGGTGTTACAAGGTGGGAAGGGAATAGATCACCACATTATCTTTCCTGCAGTACGGACAGTTCTCATGTGCATCTAACCATGCGGTCATGTGGGTCTTATGGGCGATGGCCGTGCAGCAGTCGGTGACGTAGGAGTCATCGACCTTCACCCCTTGGTAACAGATCACACAGCGTAGAAGCACGGAGGTGAGATCCAGACCTGTCATGATCTCCGCCTCTGGATACCTGTCCTCGTTGTGTACCTCTTTTACACCTCGGGAGAGAATTGAGATCAGTTCAATTACATCGTTACAAGATGTGAGCAAACTCTCAGAGTTATTGCACTCGAAACTCTGCTCCCAGGTGGTGTCTACCTCCCCCATGAATGCGAGCACCCTCTCCACAATCTGGAGGTTGTAATTGTCATTCAGGATGGTTTTCACCATAAGGAGGTTCGATCCGTAGATGCCCAAGTCCTCGTTCAGGTGGTTGTACTGACCCTCCTCCATCCCAAGTGCCTTCGAGATCAAACCTCTCCTGACGATTCTCATCCTCACTTGTTCTTGGAGGATCGAGGGGTAGGAGAAGGTCACGGAATAGCGCGGGCGACACACGACCTTCGAGTAGTCATATGATATGATGACGTTGAAGACCACTCCATTTCTCTCCATGGTGAATCTCCCCGGTTCAACTCTGGATAACAGACCTGATAGATCGAAGGTTTCACGTAACGGATAGTCAAACATCCGGATCAAATAATTGTTCCATGATCTAATCAAGGGACTCTGGACTATACCAATACTAGGTGATTGAGCGGTCCTTCCAATGTAGAAGAATACAACAACAAAGAGGAGAAGAATGAAGAAGATAGATACGAGAGATTCGAGGCCGATCATATCCCACAGTAGTGTAAAAGAGTATTTATATTTTACCTCTTCGTTTCAGTCAAACATTCGATTTAGGTAGCTCCCGGTTCAAGAACGGAGATATTTCAACTTAGGGAGTTGATATTCCTTCGATAATCAGATCCATTTACTCAATAAGCATTTCAATCTGACCCGAGGTTCTTAAAGTGAGGTTCGATCAATAGGATATGATTGACATCCTACAGTTCCTTCTAGGAATAGACCAAGGTCTCCTGATGACATTCATGATTAATTCTTCTTCTAGGATACCGTGCAATTCACTTGCTTAAATATGTTGAAGAGTTGAGCGAAAATGAGCTTCAGCTAGCTAGTAACGTCGATGAAGGCCTTTGTGTGAAACATGTTGAAAAGTGTCCGATTTAGATGAATTTTTGTGCGAAATCTATAAGAGGTTTTAGAGAAAAGAGGGGTGTGGACACAATATCCCCTGAACCTTCAGATACACCACTGAGTTACGAGGATAAACCGTGGGTTCGATTCTACTCGAAGAATGTCCCTGAGCACATTGAGTATCCGGAGCACAGTGTGTATGAATTCCTTGAGCAAGCCGTGCAGAGTAATCCAGATGATCCAGCAGTTATTTTCTTTGACCGGAAAACAAGCTACGCTTCGCTCTATGACAAAGTATGCAGGTTGGCAAGTGCCCTGAAATCCTTCGGGGTACAGAAGGGAGATAGGGTGGCAATCTACCTCCCCAACATCCCCCAGTTCGTGGTCTCATTCTTCGCAGTCCAGAAGATTGGGGGCGTGTGCGTGACCTTCAATCCTCACTACAAGGAGACGGAGCTATTGCACCAGTTGAACGACGCGGACATCAAGGTGGTTATCTGCCTCGATTACGTCATGTACCAGCAACTAAAGAAGGTGCGAGCCCAGACGTCTGTTACACACATCGTGGTGTGCAACGTCCGGTCGGAGCTATCGTTGAGCAAGAAGATACTTGGTGTGGCGACAGGAAAGATCCCGCTCCCAAGACCATTGGCCAAGGAGGACTACGATTACAACGAACTGCTCAAGATCCACGAGCCAAGTACCGAGATCCCAGTTGTCTCGCCACGGGAGGATATAGCGATAATACAGTACACAGGGGGTACGACCGGTGTCTCGAAGGGAGCGATGCTAACTCACTTTAATCTAGTGTCAAACGTAACTGGTCTGAACACGTGGATACAGCCTCCGATGCAGAGAGGAAAGGAGAAGTTTGTTGCCGTTGTCCCCCTGTACCACGTCTACGGTCTTGTCACATGTATGATCTCTGCTGTATCAGTGGCCAGTCCGCTCATCGTCATACCGAATCCCAGGGCAGGAAAACCACTTTTCCAAGACCTGCTCGAAACCCTTGCCAAGCACAAGCCAACAATTTTCCATGGAGTGCCCACCCTGTATCTCGCTCTCCTCATGCACCCAAAGATCAAAGATTACGACCTGACCAGCATCAGAGCTTGCATATCGGGCTCTGCTCCCCTCCCTATAGAGATCATGAAGAACTTCGAGGAGCTGACTGGTGCTCATGTAGTAGAGGGATACGGTCTGACGGAGACATCTCCGATAACGCACGTTAATCCAATCGACCCTGAAGCACTTGTAAAGCCAGGGACTATCGGACTCCCATTCCCAGATACCGACATTAGGATCTTCGACCCTTCGGACAAGGAGAGAGAACTCCCCTATGGTGAGGAGGGAGAGATCGGAGTTAGAGGACCACAGGTGATGAAGGGATACTGGAAGAGGGACGAGGCCACAAAAGAAGTGATGAACTCGCAGGGCTTTTTCCTGACAGGGGACATCGCAGTGGTTGATGACGATGGATATTTCACCATCACAGATAGAAAGAAGGACATGATCAACGCAGGTGGTATGAAAGTCTATCCGAGGGAGGTTGAAGACGTGCTCTACGAGCATCCAGCAGTTATGGAGGTTGCAGTTGTAGGAGTGCCAGACTCGT
>JALWRB010000399.1 GCA_027077875.1 Candidatus Heimdallarchaeota archaeon | reverse complement strand
TGAGATAGAAAATACCTTTGGGTAATGATGTGATGTTGTTGTTGGAGAGATCCAAGAATCTCAAATTTTTCAGAGTGAAAAGGTTCCCATGAACTGAACTGATCTCATTACCTGAGAAGTTTAACCTTGTGGCATTCTTTAGGTGGGAAATGTCATTTGAAATACGTTTGATCTTATTCTTTGATAGATTAAGGTGTTCTAATTTATCAAAACCTTGGTATGAGGTTGAAC
Source organism: Candidatus Heimdallarchaeota archaeon (assembly GCA_027077875.1). Taxonomy (GTDB): domain Archaea; phylum Asgardarchaeota; class Heimdallarchaeia; order Heimdallarchaeales; family Kariarchaeaceae; genus S139-21. Next base: position 12,741 of record JALWRB010000399.1, on the reverse strand, counting down.
GTGAGATTTGGTTCTCGGACAGATCCAAATTTAGTAGATTTTTCTGGAAATTGAATGGCTCTGGGAAGTTTGAGATATTATTTCTAGCCATTGAGAATGACTGTAAAAAGGGCATCTCCTCGATACCTCCGATCTCAGAGACCTTGTTGTCGTCGAAGATGATCTGTCTAATGTTCGTGATCTGTGACAGGGATTTCGGAAAGTGCTCGAACTCATTGTGGTTCAGGAAGACCTTCCTCAGTTTTCTCAACCTGATGAACTTGTCAGGGAGTTCCTTGATCCTGTTGTGATTGAGGTAGAGGTAAAGGATGGAGGAGAAATTGCAGATCTCTTCTGGAAAGTGATCCAGGTTGAAGTGTCCCATGTTTAACTTCATCAATTTTCCCTTGGAGAAATCAGTATCGAAATTGTTGACTACAGCGTCTATATTCAAACCTAGTCGTTCGAAGATGATTTTCAACTGTCTGTAATCATCGATTTTTACCACAAAGTAATATGATTGGTTTCTTTTTAAAATTAAAGGTTAAGGAACTAGAAATAAGGCAGAGATGTAGTGAAACTAGTAAGATGTCTCTGCAATATCTGGCTCGCTCACCGCATACTTCCTTCCGACTTTGTTCCTGATCCACTCTACATCCTCGGGGTCGCAGTACACCCTTATCATCACGTATCTCTGCCTGTTGCCGATCCCAGAGATGAAGGTCTTGAAGTAGCTCGTTGACTCAATTGCCTCCGCAAGGGAGATAGAAGTCTTGCCCGGAACAAGGCTGGCATGCTTATCATAGATATAGATGTGACCCGCGGTGAACTCTGCATGGTCAAGCGTGGACATGGGATAGGTGTTCGTGACATAGAGCACAGGTTCCTTCTTCCCCAGTTCGGTCGCAGTCTTCTTGATTTCATTGATGAATTTCTCGTTTGCTATGAGTTCAGAACCCCTCTCAAGATCAGAGCTAATCGTCTTGACAACGTTTTCAGGAACAATAGACTCCCAGACCAATTTGGGTAGCTGTCTCCTCATCAACCTCTCACAGTAATGGCGTGCGAGTGCTAGCTCAGGTGATTTCGATGCCATAATCTCTCCCATGACGGTGTATTCGTTGATGTCCTTGTAGAGCTCGAGATCCTGGGTTCTCTCAGGTAACATCATCGGCTCTGCGGCATGGTCAAGCATCTTCCGGATAAGGATGTCTGATGCACCACTTGCCTTGTGGAAGTAGACTCCTCGGTACATGTAGAACCTGCCAAGAAGTGCCTGAAAGATATCATCCATGACCTTGTGGTTGTAGTGTAGCGCTTGCTCTCCATCATGCTCTGCAATGAGGGTGTTGCTGATGATCCTCGTGGAGGCTACTGTCCCAAAGTGAGTTGTACCCGCATAATAGGAATCCCTGAGCATAAAGTCCATTCTGTCTGCTCCAAGTGCTCCTTGGACTGCTGCCTGCAGGACTCGATCCTTGCCCTCCCACAGATCCTCGATCTCCTCGGGTGTGACTCCACAAGCCTCGATGAGAGGTCTGAGGTGATCTGACTTGATCATTTTCATCCGGTGGGTGTCATGTCCATGTGGGTTGCCAGGATATAATCTCCTGTATACCGTATCGTCGTACGCATGGGAGAATGCTCCGTGTGCAATGTCGTGGAGGAGACCTGCGAGTCTTGCAAGTTGAACCTTGTGCTCCATGTCTGGATGATCCTTGTAGATCTGCTCTGCATAGAGGCCTGAGAGGTGCATCACTCCCATGACATGTGCCAACCTGTTGTGAGTACCACCAGGGAAGACAAGCCTCACTCCGCTGAGTTGAGAAATCCATCTTAGGCGTTGGACGAAGGGAGAGTCTATCAGCTTGTTCTCTTCCTCCGAGAGAAGAATGTAACCGTGAATTGGATCTCTCACCGCTCCTTTTCTTTCTGTCATTCAGTCTGTATTACGTAGTGTCAATTAATTACTTTTTGGATGGTTTTGAATTAGTACTGGTGCTGATTGCCAGCGTCTGCTCGTGTTCCACGGATAACGGTCTTTCCAAGTACCTTCCAGATGTCCACGTATCCACCCTCCTCTAGTGTTATGTCCTCGGGTAGGGCAGCCTCGAAGGTCTCATATGTCTCGGTGTCCATGAGCTGGGCAGAGTCAGGGGTTAGAGAAAGTACCTGAGCGACCTTTTTCTCGATGATCGGGATCATGTATTTATCGTCACCTGGTGCGATAATGTTCTTCTTACTTCCAGTGAAGAGGTTCTCGATATCCATCCTCACCTTCGCGTGTCCGTGTTTTCCTGCCTTACTGGTCTTCGCGCTCTTGACGACGTACACTTCACCATCGTGGACGATGTAGTTTCCGACCTTAATGTTATTGGCCTTGATAGGTCTGACATCTGATTCTGACATAAAATTTCCTCATATCTTGGCTATAAATCGATTTCTCTCGATTTGCTTCTAAAATGCACTACCGGGGACTCTTTTTATAGGTTATTATTGAATTAAATATGAATACTCCTGAGTCTGGGTGCCATATTATAACGAGATACTTTTAAATTTAGGTTCTTGCCTGAGAATTAGAATATGAGCAGTGCTAGCAATCAAGCAGAGATACAATGGAACACTCCCCGCTCTCTGTGGGTTCTCCTCTTCCAGTTCTTCTACTCCCTATTGGCAATGGTTCCCATGTACTATTACATGAGGGACATCGAAGACTTAGTTAATGAGACGTATGTCCCCATGACCTTCGTCGTTCCGATCTTGTCCAGTCTGATTCTCTTCATGATGATGGTTCTTCTGGACGACGTATACTGGTACCAGGAGAAGAAATATAGTGCACGTGACTTCTTCAAGGCCGGAATGAAATCAACCATCTGGGTGACACTTGTCTTCTATGTCATCTTCTACGTGATAATGGGGTACTGGTTGAACACCAACTTTCCCGATTACGCAGGATATTACAAGTCAGATTTCGTCCACAAGTTCTTCATTGATTATGGTGTCTCGATGTCTGTCGTGATTCTTTGGACGGTATTTCGTTACTATTTCTCCAAGAATAGAGTGACTATCTGAAATCTTATCTGCACACCTCACATCATCACCTATGGAATTTTCCGTTGAGTCAAGGGAACGTCTGATCCAGCGAGGGAGAGTATATCTGGATGTACTTCATGCTCGGACAGAAGACGGGATGGGTGACTTTATAGTGGTAAGTATTGGTTCAGGTGTAGGTGTAGTCCCTGTCACCAATGACGGACGTTTCCTCATGGTGAGGGAGTATCGGATCGGGGCTGGAGAAGAGCAGTGGAACTGGCCCGCTGGGGGATTGGAGGTGGGCGAGGATGTTGAACAATGTGCTAGGAGAGAGCTCATGGAGGAAACAGGATATCAAGCTGGAGAACTTACCTACATAGGCAGGTTCAACTCTGCTCCATCCTATCTTGAGGGTGCTCTCCATTATTACCTGAGTACGGATCTTACAAAAATCAACTCCATGCGGGATGAGCCTTTGCTTGTGGAGGCCGGACTGTTCACCAAGGAGGAAGTGAAGAAGTTAATAGCAAATGGGGGTATTAAACATACAGGCACAATAGCCGCGTTCTTCCTAGCTCTAGAACATCTCGCTAGCGCGAATGAATAGCTCAGTTTATTAAGAGTGAATTGAGCCTTCAGATATAGAAGTTCGGTGAATCATTATGACAAAAGGAACACCATCGAGAGGAAAACACAACAAGAGAGCAAGCCACATTGTCTGCAGAAGATGTGGTAGCAGATCCTACAACAAGTCACGTAAGCAGTGTGTATCTTGTGGCTTCGGTAAGACAGCAAAGATGCGAGTCTACAAGTGGAAGAATACCAAAGACCACCGAGACAGATAATCATTTTTTTAATTCCAAGCAAGAATATTCACTGAATGCAAATAACTGATTCCTTCCTCGATACCCTCACCCACCTTGTAGGGAGCTATGGGATCGACAGATCATATATAGCTTTCAGATCGGGGCATTGGCTCAGAATCTCTATGGCAATGAATCTTAAGCGTCAGTTGGATCTTGGAAACCCTGTCGGAGATACATTGTGGGACTTTAATGGATTCGTGACTAATTGTTTCGAGGACATGGGTATACAAGTGAAAATCTACCAGTCCAAAATTCGGGATACTTCAGCTCGTAAGACTCAGGCTCTTGGAAACAGGGCAATGTCCTCTGACGTGATCCTGTTCGACCGACCTGAGGAGTTTGTAGAATCTATTAGCAGTGCGATCGGTAAGGTGATGATGACCACAACCGAGGGTACTTTCGTGAGTCACCTACCCGACAACTTGGAGAAGCTCTTTGATCTCCCTCTGGGACCCGTTGCAATAGAGATCGTGGATGCAGTTGCTAGACATGACACTCCTTGGAACTCGTTGATGTACTGGGGCTGGACATTTGAGAGGGGAGAGGAGCCCACTGAAGTTGAGGGGAGAGGTGGTATCTCCGCTGTAAGTGGCTGGAAGGCATACGCTAGATGGATGCAAGGTTACCTGCTTAGACCGAAGCCTAATGCCATTCACTCTGATATTCGATTGATACCACATCTCATCAAGGACAGGATGTCTTCCGCCAGACCCTATCTTGAAAAGTTGATTACAATAGAAGAGAACGAGAATATCAGAGAGAATTACCTATCATTTATCGAGGTTATAGACGAGGTGATCCCTCGTCTCGATCACCTGATTATTCTCTACGAGGAGGAAGCAGAACATTCCGCTCTCAGAAAAGGAATAACAGAAGTCTACTTCTCAGTTCAGAAAACTCTTCCAATTTTCAAGTCCTTTAAGAATTTACACCATGATTATGTTCTTCAAAGGAAGAGAACGATTGAGTGAATCGAGATCAAATTGACTAGTTAGATATGCAATATGATTGAGAATATTTAGAATTGAAACTTATAGAGGAACGTTTTAGGGGAATTTAGGAACTGTTGTCTTCAGCCATGTTCGCCCTGATCTTGGCCATGGTCTGATCAAATTCGGCTACCTGCAACTCAATGTCATCAGGGTAGATGACCTTGTAGATCCTGATGAATGGGAAATCACCGGGCACGCTGGTCCCAGGATTGGCTAGGTACCCATCGCTCCTAAATACCTCCTTGAAGTAGGGGGGTATCTCCAGGACATTGACGTCCTTGAGGCTATCCGCGACAGTGTTTGACCACCCGTTCCTGTCCACGAAGGGTGAGTCTCCCATACCGGGTGACTTGTAGGCCATAAGTTGGAAGAGTGTACTGTCCGCGTACTTGCCCATATAACCCTCGTTTCTGGTGTAGTAGTCCTCCTCAACAATTCCGTACTCTGGGGTGTACTGCTCTGAAATCCTGATCATCCAGATGGATTTTCCGATGTCAGAACCAAAGTTCAGAAGACCTCCTGCTGAGTTGATGAGGATGTACTGTACATTGTACTTGTACATCAGTTTGATAGATGCAGAGGTATTCCACATGAGCATGGTTCCTACGGTGCCGATTTGAGTAGAGTTTGTCGTAGCGTTATCCACTAAGCTCGCAGTTTCACCGAGCGAAGTTATGTAGTATCCGTAGTCCCACCATGAGAGCATAATTGGTGGATTACCCGGTCTATCTTCTGAGGAGTTCTGTGCCCAGAGCTTGTATGACGTGTGTGTCTTCATCCACTCGAAAGCCTGAGGCCAATCTGCGAAGGAGTCCTTGGGCGACTGTCCAGGGGTCAGTTCGGGTGAGGAAAACCTCTGGTCTGCGGCGTTAAGTCCGTTGCTGATGATCGAACCGACGAAGATCAGGATGATGAAGTAGGTGATGATGATCTCTACCTCACCGATCTTCTGTGTCCTTCTCAACCTAGAGGCTCTCACACTTGTCTTGTTAATCCTCTTGTGAGCGATCAGACCATATGAGATAAGCAGTTGATCAATAGCGAGTGCAGTGAGTAGAACAGCTGCAGGCGCGAGAAGAAGCATCAACCTGATCATCGACCCACTGAAGTAGATTGAAGTCAGTCCAAGTGTCAAGATGAAGAGGTTCTTCTCAGTCGGCTTTCTAATAGCCTCGTATATCCCAATTGGGATGAAGAAGACCATTGTGTTCATGTTGAAGTAGAATGAACCCCATGAAAGTGGCTGGTGTTCCGCAACCGAGTCAATCAATGGAAGCTTGTTCCTGTCTCCAGGGAGAAGGACGGAGATGAACTTGTCTCCGATCTTACCAAGGAAACCAACTGAGACCAAGAGAGCAGCAAGCGCAATAGCTAGGGCTAGTATCACAACGAATGACGAGATAACAAGTCTCTTGAATTGTTCTGGGTTCAGATCTCTTGATGCATTCTGTATGATTCCGAAGACCATCATGATGAGGAGGATCCCCAAGGGTCCTAGACCTTCTGCATCAAGGAGGAAGCCACCCGAGATCCTTGGGAGAAGTATCATAAGGGAGGATGCGACACCGACCGTCATAGAATACTGCTTCAGAAGTCTCGCTGAGTAGTTTCCTGTCATCACAAGTACGAGTGCGTAGAGGGCGACAAGATCGTATCCAAACCTGAATGCACCCCATGAGGAGGCGAGTAGGGCTAGTGCAACTCCTGCTTTGATGGCACTCCTGAGGTCATCATGATTTAGAGCTTGGGAGAAGTAGAAGAATGATGCCACTGTGAGAAGAACTCCAATGGACTCGTTATCTACAAATCCTGCAATAGACCTTGAGAGGTAGGCAGGTGTGATTGACATAATGATGGCTGCAAACAAACCGGCTCTCTCAGATATCAGTTCGCTTGCGAGTCTGTAGATGTAGAGTACTCCCAGTGTCCCGAATATGACTGGAACCAGGAATGCGGCGAACTGCAGACTGACCTTGAACCCAAGTGCATTCAGGATGAGATAACTGAAATCAACCATGAGGGGCACCATGATGTACATCGTGCTCCCGACTTCCCTTCCGTATGGATACCATGAAAACATGTCTCTCCACTTGAAGAAGGCAATTAGACCGTTGTTCAGGATGTAGTCTGCACTCCTAAGCTGAAACTGTGGATCGAAGGCCTTAATCAGGGGGTCCCAACCCTTGAGGATGGGATATAACCTCACGACCACAGACAATGTGAGGATCAGGAGAAGACTGATCCGATTCGTAAATTTCTGTGGACTGATCTCAAATTCCTTGACGTGCTCCTGAACCCTGTTATACTGGTTCTTGAGCATGTCTTTGAAAGCTTCCACAACATTAATTTCTTTTGACATAGTACGTTCTCTACTCCGTTTTTCGCGGATATTATCTGCTTTAGGTAATTCGATCTTCAATTCAGGTCTTAAAAAGTGTAAGTAACTGTGCGCGTCAACGAGGAAATTTCGTAATTGGAAATCTAGGGGATGAAGTATATAGAATGTTTATAATGTACGAAGTCAATTATCTCTCTGTGAATGCGCGCAATGCAGGAATTCTTGTATTCTTCCTTCTGTTGATGCAGGTAGCTAGTGTATCAGGAGAGGGGGTATATGAGGTCAGTACCTTGACTGTAACGATCTCTGGACCCACATCTGTAGATGAGGGAAGTTCGGCTAATTTAACAGTCACCGTAACAACAGACAACTTAACTGATGTAAGCATTGAACTTCTTTCCACTGCAGGAGAATTTGGGATATCTGAAAATGGATCAGCAACTGACATAGTTTCTGTCAATGGAACTGTGGATCTGCTGTATACATGGATTGCCCCAAGTGATCTGGTTGATGTTGTAGTGGCAGATATTACTGTCAATGTGGAAGCAGAGAGTTTGGTTGCGAACGACTCATTATCCATCACCGTGAATCTTGTCGAATACGGTTTCTCAGCTGGATGGGATGTGCCTGCGGAGGTTAATCAGGACGAACTTGTACCAGTCAAGCTCAACGTAGTCGACAATGTCACACTCCTTCCTGTTGCAAACGCGGATGTGGCATTCCTCACTGAAGTTGGTGTCTTCGAAAATGGTGAGGACTTGGTCAATGTAAAAACTGATTCCAATGGAGACGCCACAGCATCACTAAACCTCTCACAGGCTGTGCTTATTTCCTCGACACAAGAGGTTGCAATATCTGCCACCGTTGGCAAGAACAAATATGCCCCACTTGAGACAGAAACAAAAGTATTGGTTACGAGAGTTCTGATTGCAACGGTAGATATCTCTTCGTCGTCCCTTGAGATCGATCAGGGAGAATCAGTTTTCATAACTGTCGAGGCCAAAATCAACGGACTACCTTGGGAAGGTGCCACTGTTCAAGCAGAAGCCGATGGAGGATTCTTCCCCAACGGTGACTCCTTGTACAAGGCTGCTACTAATGCATCGGGAATCCTCGTTGTTGAGTGGAGCTCAGAAGGTCTTCCTGACTTGACCACAAATACAGTGTTCAATTTGAAGATAAAGGTGATCTCTGCAGATTTTGATACAAACGAGACAACCTTTGAGGTCACAGTTAAGCCAAGTGTCATTTCTGTTGTGTCATTACCTGATCTGAGTTCAACTGATGCTGTTCCGTTTAACCTGCTTTGGGGAACTCTGGCTCTGTTACCACTTTACAGGAGGAAGAAGAGATGAGGGCACTCAGAAAGCGCGCAGTTTCACCCGTCATCGCAGTAGTGCTCATCATAGCCATTACTGCTAGTGCGGTTGGTGTAGTATGGGTTCTTATCAACACATATACAGACATCAATGCTAGCATAGTCGTCGAGGAAGTGACGACCGTCTATGACTACAATGACGATGGAAGTATTGACGGGATGTCGATAATGATAAAGAGCCAGGCCAGTACCTTCAAGGTAAACTACGTTGTCCTTGTTGGAGGTTCAACGGTGTACAAGTGGCACCTTGCATCTGACTACGGGACGGAATTAATTAGTGGGGAAGCAACTCCTATCCGCATTTATGCGAACTCTTCGGCCGATCAAATAACGGAGGGGGAGTACGCGATTGGACTGGCTCAGGACCTTAGCGACGTCGCCTATGCCAAGGTGAACATAGGTGGTGAGCTTATTACCCCTGCCCCTCTGAAAGTCAGTGTGATTGGTGGTGGGAAAGGAGTGCCTGGGATGGCGTTAACCTTCCTCAGGCAGGATGGTCTACCCTCTGGTCTTTCAGGTATATCAACTAATGCCCAAGGGGTCGCCACTGTCAATCCACTTCCTTCCTACTACAAAATACGGACCGCAGATAACCAGATCTCAAAGTATTTCCACAGCGCGGAGAATCGATCTGTCACTTTCAGCTCTGACACGGGGGACATAACGATTAAGGTCCTCGACGGTTCAAACTCTCCGATATCTGGTATTACCGTCTACATCACTGATGAGAATAGGTTGGAGACTGGATCATCTGGGGTCACCAATAGCTCAGGGATGAAAACCTTCACCCTCGGACGTGGGACTTACTTCTTTAGGGTGAATTACCTATCCACTGATTATTTCTCATCTGAGATCTCGATACCATTGGCGCTAGGGTCATCGAATCTGCGGACTATCAAAGTTGGGAACTCTGATCTCGGAGGAATAGGACTGTTTGCTGATACTCCAATTGGGAGTGGAAAGCTCATCAGATTGTACACCGAGAACAATGTGAGTATGAACAGGTATGACTACTCCAACTCCACCTCTGAATTCCAATTCTCTGGTATACCCAGTGGTTTCTATAGGCTCAGGCTTGATTACATGGCAGGAAGATTCTGGAGTACCGTTGTGTCTACGAGTGACCCATATGTAGAGGTCAACTTCGGAGGAGGTGCTCTGGACATCAAGGTCACAGCTGGTGGCAACCCCCTACCTGGTGGTGTTCTTACGAGACTGTACTATTCATCTAACCGGAGCACCTATTCATACGATTACCTCAACTCTACGGGTTGGGCAGAGTACGGTGGAAGACCTCCAGGTGAGTACAGGCTGCGCATTGACTGGCTTGGAAAGTATACATACACAAAGGCATTCAATCACTCCGACCCGACACCAAAGACCCTTGACATTCCTGGAGGAAAGCTCAACGTTCAAGTTCTGGCTGGTGGTGACCCGCTTCCAGGTGGTGTGCTTGTCAGGCTTTACAACGCTAATAACCGGAGTACCTACCGTTATGATTACCTCAACTCCACTGGCTGGGCTGAATTCGGTACTATCCTCGCAGGCGACTACCGGCTCAGGGTAGACTGGTTGGGCAAGTACACCTACACCATGGCATTCACACATACGGACAATTCCCCCCAGTACATAGGAATTGGGGGTGGTAGACTTGATGTACTTGTCACCGCAGGCGGCGCGCCCCTTCCTGGTGGCGTGTTGGTGCGGTTGTACAATGAGAATAATAGGAGTACATACAGGTACGACTACCTCAATTCCACGGGTTATGCCGAATTTGGTACGATTATTAGCGGGAACTACCGACTGAGGGTTGATTGGCTGGGTAAGTACACCTACACCCAAGCGTTCAGCCATCTCAACAACACCGCCAAGACGGTCACAATACCCGGTGGACCTCTCAACGTCAAGGTCCTCGTAGGTGGTGCGCCACTACCAAGTGGGGTGCTACTGCGACTCTACAATGCTAACAATCGCAGTACCTATAGGTACGACTACTCCAATGGCACAGGTTGGGGTGAGTACGGTGTCATTCTTGAGGGAGACTACCGACTCAGAGTTGACTGGTTAGGCAAATACACCTACACTGTGGCCTTCACTCACACGGATGGTTCCCCAATCACGGTCAACATCCCTGGTGGATACCTCAATGTCAAGGTAACAACTGGTGGTTATGCTATACCAAGCGGAGTTCTAGTCAGGTTGTACAATGAGAACAATAGATCCACCTACCGGTACGACTACACAAATAGCTCTGGTTTCGCGGAGTACGGTGCCATACTAAGCGGCAACTACAGACTGAGGCTTGACTGGTTAGGTAAGTACACTTACTCAATCGCGTTCACACATGCGGACTCCTCGGCCAAGACTGTGGACTATGCCGGTGGGTTCTACAATATCTCCATTACAATAGGTGGCAAACCGATACACGATGGTGTATTGGCCCGACTCTACAACTCAAATGGGAGATCCACGTACCGCTATGACTACACGAATAATGGTAACATGACCTTGGGTGCGATCCTAGCGGGTGACTACATGATCCGTTTGGACTACATGGCCGCTTACACCTACTCCAACGTCTTCACGTTCGATGGAAATCATCTCACAGTTGATTTTGCAGGATTCGGGTACTTACCGATCAAGGTCACTGACGGTAGTGGCAATGACTTCGGTACGAATACACTCGTAAGGCTGTACACGTCATCTGGTTCGTATACGGGAAGATACGCATACACCAATAGCACGAGCTACATTACACTTGTTGATATCCTAAATGGAACATACAAGCTCCGTGTCGGCTCCGACTACTCTGATGCGTTCCAGACAAAACTTGGTCTTACTGCCAAGATCCCTGGTCCCGTTACCGGTTTGCAGGATTCCAACGGGACATCTGGCGGAGTACTCGTGAGGAGGAAGAGCTGAAAATATGAGGGGAAAATTCCTTCTAATCCTCTTACTCTTGGGATTTCTCCCGGTGATACCCGTCAGCTCTGCGGATCTTGACGGCTCTGCGATCAGCTTTGACACCACTGTAGTCGGTTCTGGCACGGTCGTCAAGGTGACTGTGCAAGTAGCGAACTCTACCAGTCCACAGATTGCTGGCGCTCTCGTCAGCCTCACGGTTTCAAGCGGTTCGTTCAGTTCCAAGGGACAGTTTGATGAAATATCTGCAGACAGTCGAAGCCTGACGGGTTTCACTCCTGCAAATGGTAGTCTCTCTGTCTCATGGATAGCGCCAGAAGTCAACTCAACAGTTCCTGAGATTTCTGTTGGATTCTCCGCAGACATCTCCACATCCTCATTCAGTGGATTGGTGCAGAATACTCTCGATGTCAAAGCAGGACTTACGGACATTCAGAACTCAGAACTAACACTCCCTTCGAGGGTCTCTCCCGGGGAGAACTTCTCCATCTTGGTGACCGTTAAAGATGCCATTGGGACCGTACGTGAAGGGTATGACGTATCCGTCGATGTCAGTGATGGATCACCTGTCAACTCGCAAGGTGCTGTTTCCAACCAAAGTGGGAAAGTCGAAATATTATGGACGGCTCCTCTTCTCACAATAGACACACCGAACCTTACGCTTTCGGTACGGGCATTTATCAGTGCCTCCAGTCTTGTGAACATTACCCTCACAGAAGAAGTCGAAGTAGTCCTCTCGAATAGCTCGTCGATCAATGTCGTCATGCCCACTATCTCCGAGGTGAATGAGAAGAGCGACAATGTCCTAAAATTTGGGTTGTTTGTTGATGGTCTCTCACCTGCGACAGGAGGAGAAATCCAGCTCCAAGTGACTGACGGTCTTTTCTATAGATTGAACACCAGTACGCTCGGATTCGTTGATGATCAAGGGTTTGTCTATGTTAACTGGACAGCTCCTCAACTTCCAGATATCCAGCCTCTGGATGTCAACTTCCGAGTGGAGGGCCGCTATGTCAACCTTACCATTGTCGAATTCATTAATATCACTGTTGTACCCGTCATTGGAAACCTTACTCTGGAGATAACTGTCAAGGATCAGGTATACAAGCAGAACGAACAAATTGTGATCAATTACTTCGTCTACGACTCTGACACTCTAAACCCGACGGGAGGTGTTGTGGTATTCTCAACCGCAGAATTCGGGTTCTTCCAAGAGAGCGGTCTTAACGAGAT
>JALWRB010000398.1 GCA_027077875.1 Candidatus Heimdallarchaeota archaeon | reverse complement strand
CACCAGACGTTGTCGACTTGTCTCGGAGTGCATACTTAAGATGTGCCAAAACAGCAGTGAGGACGACGAGTACGAATACGGATACCTCAAAATATTCAATTGATGCAAGGAAAATTGAACCTCCCAATGCCATGCTTTCTGAGAGAAATTTGAATCCTTGCTCCTTCCTTGTGTTGAGAAGGATTGAAAGAATGGTAGGCAACACAAAAATTAGAGAGAAGATCAGCCTTAGATTGAAGGCTGCAGAACTTAGAACCAATCCCTGAAAACCCATGAGGACAAAAACGAAGTTAGTGACTATGGATTTTGTCTTCCCGTAATCTTTGGATATCACATATCCAATGTTGACAATCATCAAGCTGCCGAAGAGTGCCGCAAATGCAACTAGCGATTCGTGTATACCATCTAACCAAGGGAGAAACAGTCCAAACAGCACCATCAGTGAGCTCCCGATAGAAGTGGAGACTTCACTGTCCCTACCTTCCATAATCGTCATCAGTAAGTTGACCAATGAACCCATTACAAGGGGAACCAGTCCCGAGACCATTCGGAGGGATACTTCGATGGGGAGGGAATAACTGAAGCCAGGCATCAGAACCTGTAGAACAAAGCTAGCTACGGCCAAGGTGACTCCCGAGAACTCGGACTTACCCACCATGAACGTGTTCAGAGCCGAGCCCAGTGAAACTACCATGATGATACCTAGATATGACAGTGGATCAACTGTATTTGTGTAATACAGTACTCCAGCAAGCCCAGTCCAGATTGAAATATCCCTCGCAGTAGTTCGGAGTCGGAGGTCAGTCCTACCCTTCAACTTGTCTAAGTAGACCAAAACAGTGGTCAGAATTACAACTGTGGAGTAGGATATCAGAGTCATGTTCAATGACAGGATGTCGTCAGCAATACTCGAAGTTACTATGAATGGGAGCAATGAAGGGATAATTGTAGCCCAATGCCTCCCACGAGAGAGATACATGGTTACGAGATTGACAGGTATGAGCATGACCAGCACTATGACTAAGAAGACATTGCCACTGTCCGCACCTGCAAATCCCCCTGTGAACGCAAATACAGCGAAGATCACATTGATGAACAGAGAGAAAGACAATTCCTGATATCTCAGGAGGATATTCTCGATCCACATAATGACCTCAGAGCGACTGGAGACAAGGAGAGATACTCCATCGAGCTTCTCCACTCTCTTCGGGACTATTCGTGAAAGGGTGTTAAACGCCACCCCAGAGGAGAAAACAAAAAGGGCGAAGATGATGAAGGGCCCGTACTCTGTGACATTAATCGTGGACTCCAACATGGGTATTCTCACACCGTTGTAGTTGCCAAGAAGTTGAGTCACAAGAATAGAGATCCCATTGGCTATAATAGCCACCTCGTAATTCTGCCTCCGCTGGACAGGGGTTAGTTGTGGAAGTACGATAGCCAGTGGGAAGACGACAAGCCCAACTGCAGCATATAATATTACCTCTGATCCTTGACCGAAGACATTGACAAGGATGAAGCTGTTCAGAACGGTCAACCAATTACTCATCAGAATGAACGATGAGGCATAGTAGAACCGCTCGAATAAGTACTGACCTGCAATGCCAATCACCAGTGGCAGAATCAGAGCGATCATGGCAAAAATGGAAGATGCCATGGTATTTCCAAGCCTTGCACTGAGGAAAGCGAGATTCCCAGTGGTAACAAGGATTGCCACCTCCGTGAATGCCACCGACACAAAGATCTCGAACTTGGACGGCTTGTTGTACGCTTTCAGGAATACCGAGGTAGTATACGCCAATGATATCAGAATGAAGAGTATACTCGGAAGGTATCCATTGAAGTAGTATTCCTGCTGATCTAGGGAATTAATCTGCTGCCCAAGTATTACAGAGGCAACCAGACCATTCAACGGGATGGTATAACGAACGACCTTCTGCATGGTCCTTATGACAGATGTGAAGAGGATGGATCTCTTGAAACCACCCCTTGTAATCTCTACAGTAGAGATCTGGTGCAAAATGGTGATTCCGAGGATGAACCCGACAGTATCCCACACCGAGATCATATCTCTCATGAACAGCATGGTAAAAGTGCCCAGCGGTGCAAGGAAGAGGACGAGGTAGGTCACTATCAGATAAGGTCTCAGGAGCTCTACCTTGCCCCTGTCTAGGAGAATAGACAAAGGTAGAATCGAGGCGGCAATTGCCAAAGAGTAACCTCCAACATATGCCGCGTTGAATGCAGCAACGGAAACAAGTCCGGACATGGCCAGTAGAATCGACGGATAGAATGTATGCTCCCTGATGCCGTAGATCAGGGCCACCGTTGCCAAAGGTATGTACCAGAGGATTCCACCTCCATAGAGCAGTGGAATCATAACATCATTCCAGGAAAGGAATGTTGTGAGTAGAGGGACAAAGAAGGACATGTTCATTGCCGTAATGTTAGATCCGTTCTGTATGCCTATTATAGCAAGAACAACAACCAGTGCATACACCAGATATGGCTGCAGGGTGAATACTATAGATGTGTCACCAGACTGTGATAACGTGATCAATGAACCTGCTGCTAACAGGAATCCAAAATTGACCATGGCTATGCCGAGGTTGTACTGTCCCTTCTTAAATTTCTCAGCGACTAGAAGGTATCCGAAACCTATCATGATACCACCAATAACCGAGAGGGAGAGTGATTGAAAATTGAACTGGTCTTTGAAAAGAACCCATGCTCCTAGAAGCATCACCGCTAAAAATGATATGACAGCACCAGCTATTGCAGCTTGATACTCAATAAAATCGCGTATTCTGTCCTTAAGAGATCGCTTGACGATCCTAGTGGTTCTATTGGTGTAGGTAGGCTCTGGCACGGGGTCAATCTTCCCGTAGTACTCTGCATCTAGACTGAACAACTCAGGTTTGGGAAGCTGAGGACCACGCCTCCTCACCTGAGCGTAGAGGTCTTGGATCTCCTCGACGGTGGGCTCATCTTCCACGTACTGCGACTGACTCACAATGGTAGGTTCAGTAAATGACGTAGTGGGCGAACCGACATGATCCGATACCTCGACCTCAGGTGGTTCTTCCACAGGAACCCACATTGGTTCTGTCTCGACTTTTTCTTCATGCACAGTCTCTTCAGCGAGATCTAGGGCCTTTGAAACCGCAGGAGAAGTATATGTAACTGGCGTAGTGAAAGCATCTGGAGATACAATATTCTTCTCAAGCAAGATCTTTTCAATCCGTTTTATTGCCTCCAGATGATTATCCACCTTCCTCTCCATCATATTGAGTCGAGAGTTCAGAAACAGGAATAATTTCTGGGATTCAGTGCTGGAAAGAGAGTCGAGAATGAGCTTTTCTGA
>JALWRB010000397.1 GCA_027077875.1 Candidatus Heimdallarchaeota archaeon | reverse complement strand
AGAGTTTTACCATTTTGAACGAGGGAGAAGATCTCCTCTTCCTCGTGCAGCCTTGGCTGGATGAAAAGACCTTGGACTTCTCGTACTCAGATGGACAAGCTGGTTTCCTTAAATTTATAGCTCAAATTCCAGAGTCCTACAAGACCTTAATATCACTCGATATTGATCGCGCTCTAGAGTCCATACTGAGAGCAGAGCTTGTTTTCCAGGATGAAGAAGGTATGTGGGTCAAGCAGAGATCCCTTCTTCCCCAAATCTCGACCGACTCATTTGGGGAGACGAAGAATACCGAGCAGGACGATCGAACCAACGATCTCCTCTGGTATATCTTCCCACTTGTTGGTGTCCTAATTATACTCGTTATCGTGAGATCCAAGATGCAGAAATCATAGTGTCAGGAGGAAATCATTGATCTTCGAGAAGATCTCGTTCCTATCCAAATCTCGTGTAAGCACATGTCTGCTCCTCTCAACTATCATTATTCCCTTTTGATCTGACGAGACCATTCTGTGAATGTACTCCGCATTTTTCAATGGTATCGACTTGTCCTTGGTGGAATGCACGACAAGGATGGGCTGTGTGATTCTTTGTAGATTACGCTTTGTATATTTAACAAGCTTCTGCAATTCCTTTACGCTGTCTGTGTGGAAGGTTTCGTATGCCCTATGAAGGCTTCTCTGCTCTGGGTCGTTAATGTCCCTGATATCGTCATCTGTCCGACTGATCCACCAGCCGATCGGGAGAATGGTTAACAACCTCTGGGGCCATGAAAGGATCTCGACCGGAGCAGATAACGTGACCCCGCCCTTTAGTTCTGGAAAATTCTCTAGTGCCCACAGAGTGAGTGTCCCTCCCATTGAGAGACCAGTAAAAACTACGGTGTCATTCTCTGCTAGCTTCTTCGATATCTCAGACCCGACGTAAGCTGTCCAGTCCATCCATTTCTTTGTCCTAAGATCCTCAGGTGTTGTCCCATGACCCGGGATCGTGAGGTTGTGCCAGACATGACCTCTGTCCTCGAGAAATCGTCCAAGTGGCTCCATCTCTTCGGGGTAACCCGTGAAGCCATGGCAAGTAATAACACAGATTGACATCTACTCGAAGATGCAATCCTCGGAATAAGGGTTTACTGTGTAGCACATGGACTGAAGCATTCAATGGGATCCTAGTTGAGCCAGTCAGCTAGGAACACCCTGCTCCCTCTCCCTTCCTTGTCCCTTTGCAGGATCTGCCTGTCTTCCAGCTTCTTCAGTACCCGGTGCACTTTCATTCTGGACATACCAGTAAGCCTCGCGATTTCAAACTGGTACGTCCTATCTCCGAGTTTCTTGACAGCCTTGAGCACCTCTGCCTCATCGTCGGACAGCACGAACATGACAATCTCAAACGGTTTAGAATCCGGGGTGGGATTGCTCTTCCTCCTGTTCGAGGGACGTACCTCGGGGAAGTAATAATAGAACGCAGACAGGGCAGAAAGAGACCCCATACTGAAGACGATGATCAAGAAGAGGATCGGGAATGACGGGTTATGTGCAGTTGGCCTTTGGCCGAAGATCAGGAGACCGAGTATCCCGATGGTGATGAGGAAGACAAGTCCAGACAAGGCTATCGCGATCGCGATCGCCAGTCTCCGCGAGACTTTCACAATGATCTGACATGCTCTGGTGTAATATCATTTTCTATCCATCATCGGACACGGTTCTTTGATTGTCCAAAATACTCCTGTGCTCTTGATAACAGATTCTGTTACTATGGTAGCAGGATCTGCGGCGACCTAATCGTAGTCGTCCCCGAATCAGATACGCTGCATCTCAAGATAACAATAATCGTTGCAAACGTTTCAGTCAAGCCTTTATAGGCGATTCCGAAGAGATTCATTCACTATGACATATGCGGTAGAGACAATAGGGCTCTCGAAGACCTTTCCTGGCGGGGTCGAGGCTCTTAAGAATCTAGACATTCAGGTGAAGGAGGGGGAGTCACTAGGATTCCTTGGACCCAATGGTGCAGGAAAGACCACGACCATCCAGATCCTGCTGAACTTGATAAAACCCAGCAAGGGTGTAGTGAAGCTCTTCGACCAGAATACCTTGGGGCGAGAACGTGAGCTTCTGAAGAATGTGGGTGCACTTGTGGGGATGCCAGGTTACTACAAGTCACTGACCCCTGATGACATCCTCTCGTATGTAGGAAGGGTGTTCAGGATGAACAAATCCGTCGTGCGGAAGAGATCAAATGAGGTCCTCGATCTCGTGGGGCTTAAGGATGCGCGGAGACGTAAGGTGGGGACATTCAGTACGGGAATGAAGCGGAGGATGGGGATCGCTCAGATCCTCGTCCACGACCCAGATCTCATCATCCTCGATGAGCCAACCAACGGGCTCGATCCCAAGGGCGTCCGTGAGGTGAGGGATCTCATAAAGGAAATCAACAAGGAGGGTAAGACCATCTTCATGACGACCCATAACTTAAACGAGGTCGACGAGATTAGCTCACGAGTGATATTCCTAAACCACGGGGAGAAGATCGGTGATCGGGATCTTGGGGAACTCCGTAAGCAACTTGGTTCAAAGAGCATCGAGGTCAAGTTCCTGAGGGATCTAACCGACAAGGAGACTGAGAGACTTGCAGAGATCAACCATGTCAAGGACATCGAGGTCACTGATAGTATCTATCTTAGGTATGAGGGTAATGGAGAGACGACATATGAGATCTTGAGGGACCTCGTCCAACTCGGTCTGCCGATCAACCACTACAGACCTATGACCTTGGCGTTGGAGGATATCTATCTCATGCTCTACAAAGAGGAGGTGACAAAATGAGCTTCACGATGTTCACCGACTACAGAGAGGTCGTCAACTCGATGAGGTTCGAGTTCCTCAAGAACTGGAAGAGTAGGAGGTTGCTCACTGTGCTCATCATATCCATCCTCCTCAGCTCCCTCTTTGCTCTGATACCTCTCCTTACGGGTTCAGATTTCCCTGAGGACTCTTATAGTTATATCACCAACGTGATGAACTTCACTACTCTCGCCTACATTCTGTTCGCTCTGTTCTTTGGCTCGGACAGCATCAACAGGGAATCCTACGAAGGCACGGATCTTCTGCTATATCCTCTGCCACAGAAGCGGTCTAATATCATTATCGGGAAGTATCTCACACAGCTCCTATCCTCATGGATCGCTATAATCGTCTATTACGTCGTGGTGTCTGTATCGGTCATTCTTATCTATGGTTCAGACGCTATCCCCGCCGAGATGGTGACGTCGTTACTTTACTCATTCGTCTTCATGAGCACGTTACTCGCATTCGCTTTCTTGCTAAGTTCAGTGATGAACTCGCCGGCATCGTCCATGACCTTGACGTTCTTCGGGCTGCAGATCCTCTTACCTCTGCTAATC
>JALWRB010000396.1 GCA_027077875.1 Candidatus Heimdallarchaeota archaeon | reverse complement strand
GACGGAATTGCTAAATGCCCATGACTACATTAAGTGTTTCTTTGACCTCTTCCTAAGGACAGGAATCGCAATAATTGCAGGTATGAAATAGGGGCTAAGTGGTAGACCGGTTTGTGACGATCCAAACTCTCCAAGATTGATCTCGGTTGTCACTTCACCATCCGAGACCTCAAGTGTAAACTTTCCCGAGAAGTCTGACATACCAACGTTAACGGCGTAGCCAGTCTTCATGTAGTACGGGCTGAGCCCGATGGTCTCGGTAAAAATCTCTTCACCATCTAGTAGACCTCTAATCGTGATGTCACGCCCTGCTCTCGTCTTGATCGCGTCCCATAACGAGACATTGACATAAAGCATCTCACCATCAAAACTAACATCATTGACCTCTACTGGGAAGTAGTCGTAGAATCTTTCCGCTCTGTACATACCCCATGCGTACTGATTCGTCTGGTTAATCCTCATCTCCCACACGATATCACCAGCGGGATTGACCTCTGTGAGATATGAGTCGTGAGATACCCATCCAAATGTACCTAGTCTATTGCCACCAGGTAGCCTGTCTGCATCACCCCAAGGTCTGCCAAAGTATTCTTCAGGAGCGGTATATGTCCAGACCTCCTTAGCCTCCATCGTCTTCTCATTGAATTCGATCTCTACCATCCGAGGTCTACCGACCTTGGGGTCTGGATTGGAAGAGTTGAGGTAGTCATTGTCATACAGTATCATCCGGTTTGGACCCACCAGTTCTACCGCGTGCTGGTGGTAGAAGAGACTTTCTTTTTTGTTCCCGTTGATATCGTAGAGTGTGAAATTCCCCAGTCTCCCAAGTCCCCAAATGACATCACCCGTCTTCTTATCGATCTTGTAGATCGTGTCCAGCCCTCTAGCGCTCATATAGATGACGTCGTTGGGGTAATCCCAAAAGATCGCATTGGCATGCATCCAAACATTAGCACCCCTGAAGGTCTTACCATCTGCTAATTCTGGGTTAAAGGGAAAGTACTCGGAGCTGTTCCAGAACCATAGAACATTTCCGTCCATGTCGTACTCGTAGAGGTCGTTATACTTGATTGGAAGACCGCTGTAGTTGCCCGTGTCTCTGAAGTACTTCCCGAGAAAGGTCTTGGTCTCTGGGTTGTATTCCATATCATGAGTTCCTGCAGTGAAATTGAAATATTGCGTGACATTAGTCTTTAGGTTCCAGAAAAAGGGTTTACTGTCACGTGCAAACACCGTAGTTGAGTTGATCATCTCCGGATCTGAGACTCTACTCCTCGGGTCGGTTGAATGGAGAGAGTTGAGGACATTACCCTTCATATCGGTGACAAGTATTGTACCCTCGTCGAATTTATTTGTAGCCTTATTTCTCCTTCTTAGAGCAAAGAGGTTGTACCCATCGAAAACTTGCTCTTTATCAAAAACCGTTATAGACATATTTCCGGATATATCCGTGAGGTGCTTTGGAGTCTGTTGACTTGGCTGGATAGAACCGGCACTGAATCCGGGAGTGCTTCCGAAAAATAGCAGAACAATAAGCACAGTAAGAAATGATCTTATTTTCATCAGGCTTTGCCGATGCAAAGATAATTATAAAATATTGGGTGAAATATTGTTTGTTCGTAAAATAAGAGTAACCCAAATAATTCGAGGATATAGAAGGAACTTATGGATAAAATTCTAATCACTGGTGGGACATCAGGACTTGGTTACCAAAGCGCATTAGAGCTCTCTAGAATAGGACATGAGGTTTCAGTAACCTCTAGGCGCTTGGACAGAGCAGAGAGCGTAGCGAGATCAATTAAGGAGAAGACCGGAAATCCAGTTCACGGTTACGCACTTGATCTCTCCAATCTAGATTCGGTGAAGAAGTTCTCCAAAGATTTTCCCCACGACCAGATTGACGTTCTCCTGAACAATGCAGGTGCTTTATACTCCAATAGGATGTTAAGCAAGCAGGGGATTGAGATGACGCTGGCAGGGAATCATCTCGGACACTTCTTGCTCACATACCTTCTGCAGGATAGAATAGGAGGGAAGAGGAGGATCATTAACGTGAGTTCTGCAGCCCATAGGAATCAGGTTTTTGATTTCGATGACTACAATCGTGAGAGACGATACAGCGCATTTAAGGTATATGGTGAATCCAAACTCGCTAACCTCTTTTTCACCTATAAACTTGCAGAAAAACTTCCGGATTTCTCAGTTAATGCACTTCACCCAGGGTTTGTGGCCACCAACTTCGCAAAGAACAATGGTCTGCTATACAAAATCGGGATGGCAATTTCACGCCCTATCCAAAAGGGTATGAAGAAAGGTGCAGAGACTCAAATCTACCTGTGTGATTCAGAAGAGGTGGATGGAATTAGCGGCAAATATTTTGTCAACAAACAGGTGAAGAGCTCCTCTTCCGAGTCAATGAAAAAAGATAACTGGGATCACATGTGGGAGCTGAGCGAGAAACTGTGCGATGTAAGTTGGTGATATTCTCACATTTATTCATAATTTTCTCAGCAAAGGTTATATTCCCAAGAGTCTATAGTTAATCATGTCTGAAGAAGAGAAGAAGACACTACCGAGCGAGGTGCTCGAAGAGATAAAAACAGCAGACCACAAAGAGACTGGAAAGGACGTATCCGAGATGGCCAAAGCTCTAGAGGGGAAGATCCCGACAGAGAAAAAAGACGAGTAAGTCAAATATCCAAGTGATATTCACCTCCCAGCTACTATATCCACAACAATTAGTCTGATGGATTCATAAACTATTAGTACAAGTGATGCCCTAAATTATTTAGACCTTGGTGAGATATAGCAGAGAGTTGTCACCTAGGCTATCAATGGCGGAGAGAGGAAAATGATTCAGATACCAGTTCTTGTAGTACTGAAAGCAGGTAAAGCGTACCTTGATGATTACCCCAGCGTAATAAAGTACGCTGGTGAAGCCATAGCGCCGTATAGCAACTCGATAACATCTGGTGAATATGAGTGGATGGATCGAGACGAATTCAGACGGCATGTAATTACTGCGATGTGGGGAGAATTCCATCCTGCGGTTCAGGATCTCATGGACAGAGGGTTTTCTGGTGATGGAGAGGCTATGGACAAGTTGATAAAACTCTTTGATCCCTTTGCGAGATGGGATAGTTCTAGCGAGCTGATTCTGAGCCAAAAGAATCCAGAATGTTTCTGGGAAAGATGGGAGTTAGGAGCATCTCACACGAACTTTTTCCTCCAGACTATGGGGATGGCCAGAGGAACCAGAAAATATCCGATAGCTTGTATAGATGAGATAGAACCGGAGAGAATTTCTAGCATATTCAATTTCAACTTCCACACCATAGTGGAATACGATCGCCACTCCTCACGACTGTACAATAAGATGGTGGTCGTACAAGGTGTTCCATTCGTGGAGCCGAAAGATGA
>JALWRB010000395.1 GCA_027077875.1 Candidatus Heimdallarchaeota archaeon | reverse complement strand
GTATACCTATTGCTGCCGAGATGAGCATAAGGTGGAGAACCACACTGACAACCTTGATCCTGTTTGATGAGAGGGAGAAACTGCGCGTCAAGAATAGCGAATTCTTCGGAATCGTCTTAAAATTTTTGGCAGATATCTGGAATTCATACCCAGAGAAGGTGGATTCAGTCACCTACCTGTGAGATTGTGTGTTGAATATTAGTGGATCAGGGGGTTAAAGTGGCAAAACAGATGAAAATACTCGAAACTATTAGACTACTGCCGAGGCGTCGACAACCTTGTAGGAGTCAACACTTCCGACCACGAGATCGAAGATCTGTGTACTTGTGTAGGTTGGGTGAGCAGCGATTGCGAGTGCGACAACTCCTGAGACGTGGGGGGTAGCCATCGAGGTCCCACTCCATGAAGCGTAATCGTTGCCGGGGAGGGTGGAGAGCACATCGACACCAGGTGCGAAGACATCCTCACCTCTGTTGGAGAACGAAGCGATATTGTTGTCAATGTCGATTGCACCTACCTTGAGCACACCGGGATATGCTGCAGGGTAGGATGGGCTGTCTGCACCGTCGTTACCAGTTGCGGCGACGAGGACTACACCGTTATCCAGAGCGTAGTTGACTGCTGCCTCAAGCTCTGTAGTGCTGGAAGGACCACCGAGGGACATAGAAATCACGTCTGCATCGTCAGCTGTACCTACAACACCGTCGGGTCCGTTGGTGGCGATGATCAGACCGTTTGCGATTGCAGAGTATGATCCAGAGCCCCTGTCGGAGAGGACCTTGATTGAGTAGATGTTGACCTGAACTGCCACGCCGAGGACACCGACTGCGTTATCCTGAGCAGCAATTGTACCAGTGACGTGAGTTCCGTGACCATGACCGTCGTCACAGGGGCTGGGGTCATCGACAGTGCACTCTGTGCCAGAGATCTCCCTGTTTCCAAGGTAGAAGCTGTATCCCCACTTGAACAGACCCTGAAGATCTTCGTGGGTGACGTCGATACCAGTATCGAGGACAGCGACGTTCACACCGGTCTCGTCGACAGCGGTCTGTGCCGTATCTGCGTTAATTCTGCTGATGCCCCAAGGGATGGTTTGTGGTGGTGAGCTCCCGCTCCCAGGTCTTCCGATCATGATCTCCATCATAGGATCGGGTCTTGCACTTGCCAGAGCAAATGTACTTGACATGAACACTGCGATGAGCAGGGTTGCGAGTAGTTTGTTGTTGTTGTTCACTATAATCACCGAAGACGTATGCGATATTCGTAGCGGACTACAACGCAAATCGTCTTCAACATACCAAAAAGTACGAACTTGATAAAGGTTTCGTCCATAATTAAAAAATATCCATTAATTTTTTAATTATCGCCGATTTTAATAGTGGGAGACTGAGAGTATGTTTTTCTACATATTTCCGAAATTCCATCGATAAAATGTTGAATCGTGCATGCATATAACTTGATGGATGATCATTGAATTTTCTACGACATTTCATAACGATTCACATACTCGGATAAAGATAAAAATTTTGAACAATTAATTGAGATAAACTTATATTCAACATATAGCTTGAGAGCTCATGAGAAAAAGCACGAACACCATCATCGGATTTTCGATATTCGTACTCCTCATGCTGGTACCGGCCAGCTATGCGGCCGAGACAACTGTTCAGAGCAACTCAAGCACGTTGACAATCAGAATCACAGACGCATACTATCTTGATGCCAGCGGAGACGGGTTTATGGACGACGCAGAGGTGCTGTTCAACATCGACACCTACTCTAATGGCAGAACCCAGTTCCAGCTCTACTTCACACTGACCCTTCCCTCCGGGAGACAGGTGCAGTATGCCTACCATGTAAACACAGTCCTCACCTACCTCGAAGGCTCTATGATCTTTCACAACGACGCTACTGAGTCGGGTTGGTACAACATCAAGATTGAGGCAGTGCTGCTGACGGGCGGAGCGAGCTACACCGCACTGGACTACGACTTCGACCCACCGGGTCACACATCGGGAGGAGATCCCGACGGTGAGCTTACACTGGGTTAGGGAATAGTACAAAAATGATCGGTAAATCGGAGATGGCCATTCTCCTCGCACTCGAGGAAGATCCCCTCCTCCCTCTCAAGACGGTAGCAGAACGGGCAAGACTCTCGTGGCCCACTGTCAAGAAGAAGTACACCGAGCTCCACGAAACAAATATTCTCAGGAACCCAATGGCCGCATACACACCAGAGGTTATGGATCTGGAAAGAGTCGTGGTGTTCGCGGATATCCCTACCCTAAATGCTCTTCAGATGGTCGAACTTGCCTGCAATGAGCATCCTTATACCAGTTACCGAGTGCGCACACTCCACGGCAAATTTGGACTCTTCATCCAGTTCAATACCCCTGTAGGATCACGGAAGAACGTTAAGATCTTCATGGATCAGCTCGTCGAGATCGGTGTCGTGTCAACCTACATGCTGTACGCAAGCTCGGGGAGGAGGAAGGACTTCTTTCCATCCCTCAGCAAGTTCGACATCAAGACGATGGAGTGGGACTTCTCGTGGAGGGAATGGATGGAGAATCTCCACAGCGGAGGGAGGGCAGAAATAGAGCGTAAGGGGAGGCTCGAAGACTTCGACAGGATCAAGAAGGTTCACCTCGACATCCTGAGGATACTCACAAGGGATGCCTCAATGAAGCAGAGGGAGATAAGTGAGGAACTGAATCTAAAGAAGAGCACGATGAACGACCACTACCGTTTCGTCATGAACAATCTGGTGTCGCACATAAGGCTGAACTATGATAGGTCAAGGTTCAATCTCTCGGAGACCTACCTGCTCCATATCCATGACTCAAAGAACCTTGATCCTCTCATCAGTCACATCCTGATGGACACACCTCCCTTCAGGCTATCCGTTGACCTCATGGAGGACAAGAGTATGACCATGTGGGCAAACATGAGTCGGAGCCAGTTCAAGGAGTTCAGCTACGCCATCTGGGAGGAGTTCCCACAGACTGAGTTCTACCAGCTCAATACCTCGGACGAGGGAGCAGCTAGATACTGGTTCTACCCTGCTAACTTCGACTTTGAGAGGCACTGGTGGAGGGATTCTCAGATCTATATGGTGGACGACCCTATAAACCGGGTACAACGGAAATTAGAGGTACCTGCAGTTAAATCCTAAGGATAGGAGAGCAGAATAGCCCAGACCGCGTCCACACCCATGTGCACAAGTGCAGGTGCCACGATGTTCTTCGTCCTCTGGTATGTCCAACCGTATGCAGCACCTGCGAGTGTTGCGAAAAAGACGTACCTCCAGTCCTCGAAGTGGGCGAAGCCGAAGATCATCGAGGAGGCGATGAGAGCTGCAACAAAGGGTTGAGGATACTTACGATAGACAAGCAGCCCCCCAACCGTGAGTATGATGGCCA
>JALWRB010000394.1 GCA_027077875.1 Candidatus Heimdallarchaeota archaeon | reverse complement strand
CACCCGATGGGAGCTAGAGCTCACGAACATCCTCACCAAGGATAGGAAAGAACTTGCTGTTAAGCTTGTCAAAGACCTCCTCAGGAAGGGTCTTACCCCCATCCCAATTAGGTTGTATCTCCCTGAGTTCAGTAAGGTATTCGCGCATCTCCCTTTCCAAGAAGTAGGTCGCAGTATTTGCGAAGATCACGAAGTAGAAAGGATCAAGGTACTCCACAATGATAGACCTGTCTCCGAAGTTGAGTGAGTCCACCGCGTGCTGTGATTTGACCACTTCTTTTCCCATACTGTTTAGGGCAATAATTAGTCCTCCAAAGAGCTGTGAACTCATGTCCTCCTCGGACTTAAACTCCTCAGCTATGGGCTTGAAGTACATAGTCAATCCCTCTCGTGTTATGATCCCCATGGCCTTGATGTTGATGGGGACGAGGAGAAATACTTTGGGATCGACGTAGTATGGAATCCCGATAAGAAGGAAGGCCATGACAAAGAGTGGGGTGTTCAGAACCTCAAGAGGAGTGAGCTGTTCTAACAATTCACCAGCGACAGAGAGGAAAAGGATGTACAGCCCTGCAAGCTGCATCGCCCCCAACTTTCGAACCTTTTCAGAATTGTTAGATAGGAGGGAGAGGCTCGCCTTCCTTCCATGATACACTATCCATCCGAAGACGAAAATTGTCCCGATCTGAAGTAGCACGAGGGTTACGAGGTTAAGCCTTTCAAGATCAGGAGAATAGTTGTCCGTGAAGATGTAGTACACATTGATTATGGTATGTGGAGTGAACAGAAATGTCACTAGAGCAATCAAACCCGTGTCAGGAGTTGCTCTCCTGTTCAGCTCGTAGTGCATGTACAAAAGCAGAGTCGCCCCACTTGTGAAAAGCACCTGTAACTGGAAGAGATCCGTCTCATAGTATTTCCCCCCCATCGGGTCCCAATTGAGGAAGCCAAAGAAGTACCCTAAAGACGCCAGAAACAGGCTGACAATGAGCAGTGAGAGTGAGCTGTACTCGTTGACCCATGACCTGTACAGCAGAAGGGTAGTGAACCCGAAGAGGATGAGAGAAAGTGTGAAGAAATAGTAGTAGAACCCACCTATATTGGCATTCTTAATAGACGAAGTATTGATCGAGTTGACACCGGCGACGAAGAGTGCAAAGAAGAGCATACTGCTCAGCAGAATCCTTCGGTCTGTAATAATCATAATGAACACTGTATTAGATAGATGAAAAACATTCGTTCATTCAGATAGATCCCTGAATATTATGACATTCACTCAGTCCATAAAACCCTCTTAAGTTCACTAACCAGCTCATTCTGAGTGTAGAGTTTTTTGATTCTCCCTGAAAATCCAAAGTCTGCATAATTCTCGATCACATTATTTGTCGCATACCCACTCGAAACTATACACCTCACTTCAGGATCAATCTCAAGTAACTTTTCAAGTATTTGTAGACCATCCATACCCCCAGGAATGGTGAGGTCAACAATGACTGCATCGAACTCATCAGTACTGAATTTTTCCACACCTTCCTCACCATTACTACAGGTCGTCACTGAGAAACCAAGTGGTTCAAGCATCACCCGGACTGTATCTTGGATCATCTTCTCGTCATCGACCACCAGTACGTGAGCAGTGAACCTCATGTTACTTAGTTCCACCTCTTCCTCAATAATATCGTCTGTGAGTCTGTGGACTGCTGGGAGGTAAACTCTCATTGTAGTCCCTACACCCACCTCGGAGTCCATGTCTATGAATCCTTCGTGATTCCTCACGATAGAGTAGGTTGTTGACAGCCCTAAACCAGTCCCCTCTTTTTTAGTGGTGAAAAACGGATCGAATATCCTATCTCGATTCTCAGGAGGGATTCCTTCTCCGAAGTCTTGGATGCTGATACAGATAAACTCAGTAATCCCCATGGAGAGACCTCCTTCACTTCGTGTAAAGTTTTCAGCGGAGATGATGATCTCGCCATTGTCATCTGAGGCCTGCGCTGCATTGATTATCAGGTTCTGTATCACCTGCCCCACTTGGCTTTCATCACCCTCAATTGCCCACAGGTCATCCGGAATATAGACCTGAGGTTGCATCTTTGATCCGCGGAGAGATATACTGATGATCTCGGGGATTAGCTTTCTTAGGTCGATGAGCTTCTTACTTGGTTTACTTTCCTGCGCAAGGGTCAGGAGCTTGCGAGTTAAATCAGCTGCCCTTTTCGAGGCGAGGATGGCATTCTGAGCAGACTCACGAACGAGAGGATTACCCTCTGACTCTATGATCGAGAGATTGCCCAATATAACAGAGAGGAGGTTGTTGAAATCGTGAGCAATTCCTCCAGCGAGGTGTACAACCGATTCGAACTTAGATGCCCTTATCATCTCTATCTCCATTTTCTTCGTTTCTGTGAGGTCCCTCACGATTCTCTGTATGTTACCATTAGGGAGTATCTTACCTGAGACTTCTACCAGAACTTTTCCCTTGGTCTTGTGTTTGAGGTAAAGTTCATTCACCATCTCTTTGTCTTTCCTCAGTCGATTAAACATTAGAGGGTTAGTCTCCATATCATCTTTATGAACGAGGTCCTGAAAATTCATGGACAGTAATTCCTCCTTTGTGTACCCCGTAATCTCATAAGCTCTATCGTTGACTATTGTGTAGTTCCCATCCGGATTAGAGATGAAAATCCCATTGGGAGAAGAGTCGATAAGTGTCCTGTATTCTTCCTCCCTCCTCCGTAGCTGAGTGAGAGTATCGAAGTTACTGATTGTACTAGCAAGGATATGAGATACCGATTCAAGGAAAATTATGTCATCGCGACCGTATGTTCTTTTTCTTGTACTGTGGGCACCCAACACTCCATAGTTCCCCGATTTGCCACCAATTACCACGCTCATACCACTCACAACATGATTATTGGCAAGAATTTCTGGAATAATGAACCTCTTCTCCTTGTCGAAATCAGTTACAATAATGGGCTCCGTACGGATCAAAGTATACCCCGCCTGTGAGTTCAAATCACCTTCGATAATTGTCACACCGACCTTACCCCATGTCCATCCATATCCTGCTTGCAAATTGAAATTGCCCTCAGCATTAACCTTGAGAATCTTGGCGTATTCAACATTAAGTGTGATTGCTATCGTCCGAACAACTTCGTCGAAGAAGGACTGCAGATCGGATGATTCAAGAGCCAATTGTCCCAATCTAGCAACTTGGAACTGCTTAGATGCCTTCTGTATAATGTGACGATCTTCATTAAGAACTGAACCGGACAAGCACTCTACCCATAAAAGGATTTAATCCAACTCTTATTAAAGCTATTTTATCACACAAGATTTACCTCTCATCTATAGGAGAAAGGGATTCGTGTAACTTTTGAAACCTATTAATTGAAATATTTATCCATAAGCCTGTCAAGGAGATTA
>JALWRB010000393.1 GCA_027077875.1 Candidatus Heimdallarchaeota archaeon | reverse complement strand
TTATTGCCTGTGGGAAGACAATGAGAGGGGCATTTGACTGGTCGAACAGCAGGCCGCAGGATGCACAGGTCAAGCTCGGGTCCTTCAGGATGGAATGACCCTCCTGCTCGGTCGAACCACAATTACTACACCTAACCTCCATTTCCGGGAGCGGATCCCCAGCGAGTGGTCCGATATTCTCAACCGACAGTGACTTGCTGGTAACGAACCTCCAAGCTGCTCCACAAGTTTGGCATCCAACCTGACCAAATTCAAGAAGCTGTAATAAATTCTCCCTCCTGCCACAGTATGGACAGGACTCGATGCTAGCAATCATATGACTAACTGAACAGGGTTTTAATAAATATTTTGCACCATCTGGAGTCAGATTGGGAGAAGGAATTCATCGACCTAACACCTGTTGATCAGCTAGGTTTCAAGCTCTTTATGAACTCCGCCACCCTCCGCAAGTCACGAGAACTCCTGCCCATCCCCTCCACAACCTCAGCAGCCATCCTGAAGTACCTTGGTTCACCTGTCGCACCTGCAGCTAGCAGGTACAGTACCTTGAGGTCGTCATCCCTCAGGGATGCCTGCTTTTCCTCGATCTTCTTGTCCCAGACCTCGGTGCTGAATGGGGCACGGAGCGTGTCTGCATCCATACCCATTTCAATGAAGTTATTGAGCTCGGAGGCGAATCCGAAGTTCATCCCCAACATAGACGAGCTCCGGTGGAGTCTGGATGCGAGCCCAAAAAGCTCTATCACCTTATCAACCTTCCCCGATCCAAGGATATCGTAGAGAATGGACTTGGTTCTGTAGACGGAAGATATGGTCATGTTCCGCGCCATAAAGGTTCTGTGATGGTAGCCTAAATTTGAGAAAACTGACATGAGGTGTGAGATATGCGCTGAGTCACTGTCCTCCTCTAAGTACCTACACGCAGCAAACAGTGTGAGGAACTCGTAATAGCAGTTTCCAAGACCATGTAATCTATCTACCAGAGAATTCAGCATGGAAAACTTCTGCAGGGGATCCTTCGAGAGCTTGACTGCTTTCAGGACATACTGGCGACCCCTCTGATAATCTACGAAGAGCAACCGCCTGCCCAAGTTGTATATCTCTTCCGCGGAGTCAGGCAGCACCTTCAGTGAGACCAGATCTTTGTACTTTGAGGAATCTAGCACCTGTTGGGCTATCTCTCCAATCTTGGCACGCTCTGAAATCAACCTCTGGAGGACGAATGGGTTTGTTATATCCTCAAGACAGTCACCACCATATTTCCCGAATACCCAATAGCACAAATCCACCACAGTATCAGAATCCCCGAGAACCACTGCTAGATGGGAGAGAAGCCTCTTAATTTCTCGTGGTTTTTGTTTGTGCTGCGGGTCACTGTAGATCTGCTGGAAAATCGGCACAAGCATATCAGGGTGATCGACTCCAAGCCAAGAGACCGCCCAGTAAAAGTCGTTGTGAAGGAAATCGACCCATGATAGGTACTTCGAGACTGCCATCATCGACAGGTCACCCCCAAGCCTGATGATGTCGAGGAACACGTCCGAGGGCAGGGGCATTAGATGGTCTCCCCATCCACCATAGAGGTACGTGCAGTCCTCAGGTGTGACAACCGATTCGAGCATCGCCCGCAGTATCTCTGGCGACTCCTTCGCGTGGTCGAAGACAAGGGTGAACAAGTGCCCCTGTCTCGTCTCACGGAGTAGCTTGACGAGGATGTCGTCCGCCAACTTCGGTCTCCGCCTAATATTGACGAAACTGGACCTTATCCTCTCGGGTCTCGGCACGATGACCGCGAGGATCCGATTCTGGAAGCTAAGTGTCCTTGCGCCCTCGATGATCTGTACGACCTCGTCAACGGACAAGCGATCATCCGTGAGGTAGTCGATAAATTTCTCATCAGCACCATAGGTGTATGCTAGGCCACAGGTGAGCGTCTCAATCACGTACTTCTTGGGAATGGTGAGCAGCGAGTGAAAGTCATACGTAAATGTGTATTCGTCAAAAGGTAAACTGTACTCTGGATCCATCTCATTCACAACATGCACCAGTATCGACTTGTGGCGTTCAGGGAGACCTCGCAACTCTATCAACTTTCCAAGCTCGTTGATAAAATACACTCGCAGGTCGTAGTCCGTCTCATTCGATCCGAGGTCAAGTCTACTCAGGTACTCGTCCTGGGAATACAATTCCTGTATAATCTCTAATGTCCCGGAGGGGTAAGAAAAGGGCTCATCCTCTTGTGAGGAATATCGGTGATTCCACTCTGGGATCCATGCCTCTTCTGTGAGCTTCAGGACTAGCCGACATACCATCATGATAAGGTGAGGGGACCTTGTCTCACGTGGGAAGAGCTCGACGATCTCCTCGACAGAGAGGTACTCGATCATCTCCATCTGGACGTCGGGGATACCAACGTCCATGTACTGTCGAATACTCCCACCTCTGATATTGGTCACGAGCCCTGAGGTCTCCGATCTGAGGGAAGGTCTGCCCTCGTAATTGTCCCAGATACTGTAGTACTGCACATCCTCCCCGTGGCCGTACTCCAGCTTCCAGTGGTCATTGGGATCCTCACCCCAGAACTCGAGTTCCAATTTGGAGACTCCGGGAAAGGAGAAGTAGTCATTTGCCAATTCATCGTGTAACTCACCGCTGAAGTAGAAAAAATCCCCCAAATCAGCTATCTTAGCCAAATCGATGTCCAGAGAGAGTTCCACGGGGTACTCCTCAACCTCGTCCTCCTCCACGTAAAGTATCCGCTCGTTAAGCCATCTATAAAGCTCGGAGGTGAAGAACTCGCTCGACGTGACCGTGATCTTACCCGCTGTCGTGCACCTGTAGCCCATAATCAAGGAAATTCTGATCCGCTCATAAACCCTGTGAGGGGAGCTGCGTTCATCTGAAATTCGCATGGTATTCAAGATCAAACTAATATCCAACGGGCGGGCAGTACAATTGATGATCTACATCATGGGATTCTCCCCACGAGACATATGGCAAAATCATGCATCTGATGGATGACAATCTCCGCACATTCCCTGCAGCAGCTATTCCACAGAGCACGAGAACACCTGCAGGATCACGGGGATGCCGTCGTATCTACCAACTGCAATCTCTTTAAATTCAGCTTTCAGACCCTTGGATCTCAGGTAATCGAGCGTGACTCTTGACGACTCCCGTCTCAAGTCATCTGCTGATTGGAACTCCTTCATGACTTTGTTGTGAGTATTCGAATACGGAAATAGTTCAGGGATGATTTCCGAGTCAAAATGGACAAGAAATAGGACGAAGAACTTGGAGATCGAGTCGGGTAACATCCCCATCTTCTCTATATCCTTCTCGACCTCTGACCCAAGTTGACTATCGTGGATAAAACAGCCATCGAATGAGTAGTAGAATTTGGCCTCGATGACCTCGAGCGGAACTAACC
>JALWRB010000392.1 GCA_027077875.1 Candidatus Heimdallarchaeota archaeon | reverse complement strand
GAGAGGCTATACGTGACACGCTCCAGGTCATCATCAACCACGGGGGCAGTACAACCTCCTCGGTGATCAAGAAGGAGCGGGGCTTCACCCGCACGACCATCGCCAACCGGCAGCTCGACCGTCTCATTCGTGACGGCATACTGGTCAAGGACAGCTCGGTCACACCGTTCATCGTCACCCTCGCACCCGAGTGGAGGGTGTAGTGGTGGTCGCGTAGTTAGATCCCTATGATGTTTCGGATACCGGTGCTATTGCGTTGTCTGGGTGGTATTGTGGGGTGCTATCTTGGTGGCATCAGTGATCTCTGGGGAGTGTGCGACTTATGTGTGGAAACGGTGGCATCTGTGAGGGGTGTGTGTGTTCTACCTGTTCCCCTTGAACCTGATTTCGACGTCCCCTGCCTTGTTGACCTTGATGAACTCCAAGTCCTCCTTGTCAAGGTTCATTTTGCGGAGTGTGCTCTCGATGAACTGTGCATTGGTATCTCCTGGGTAGTAGATCTGCTCCCAGATATCATAGGTTCCCCTGATCTCCTTGCGGTCGATGAGTCCGATGATGATGTTCTCCACCTCTTCGTGATTCTCGTGCTCCAGCTTCTTGGCAACTGCTTCAAGCGTCACTGACTTGTACACGGGGGTGGACTTCAGGATCGTCTTCGTCCGGTCAATGAGGATCTTTCGCTTCAGCAGTTCCGGGTCGATCATCTTGTCTTCCTCGCTGTCCCCGATCACCCCTTTCACCCGTTCCTGCATCTTCTTCCGACGTTCTTCCAGCTCCTGCTTGTACTGCCGCTGCCGGATCTCCTCCGCCTTCTGCTTGGCGGTGCTCAGGTCCATCTTCACCTCGGGTTTCTTGATCGACATTTTCTGTTTGCGCTCTGCCAGCTTCTTCTGGCTCTGCTTCGCCATCTCGATCAGCACTTCCTTCTGCACCTCGTCAAGGGCGAAGAAGATGTTCGACTGCGCGCTGTTCTCCGTGACCATGAAGAGCACGGTTGCGATGTAGACCACGGCAAATGTGATCTGTCCATTGTACGGGATGTCGAACAGGGGGACGAGCAGGGCGGTGGAGTTCGAGGAGAAGACCATGACCGCTATGTACAGCATCAGCACATAGAGGGTGGAGAACCGAGTGGCGGTGCTCTTCCCCATCTTTGACCCCACGACGATCCTCGTGCCCTCGTCACGCATCAGTGTGAATCTCATGACGAAGTCCGTCCCGTAGGGTCCTCGAAGCTCGGCAGTCAGGGTCTCGTTCTTGCTCTCCTCTGTGATCTTCGCTCGCATCTTCTTCAAGGACTTGGTCAGGAGGTCGTACGCTCCTCTCGTATTCAGCTTAATCGTCTGGAAGAAGCTGACCTCCACTTGGTCGAGGATCGGTGGGATGGCAAAGATCCCCAACAGGACTCCGGGGATGAGCAGAAGCAGTTGGAAGTCGGAGGGGGTCAGTTTGAACTCCTCGTAGTACTCCACGGCTGCGATACCCACTGCATCGAAGAGGGCGAAGAGCAGCGAGTGCTTCAGGAGGTTCCTCTTCGAGGTGATCGACGACCTCTTGAGGTAGATTGGGATAAATGGTATGGCGGCGAGAAAGAGCCACGCTAGAATAAAGAATCTCTGAATTGACTGGTCTATCATTTAGTATCTTCTCCACTGGAATTGGGTCCTCGACCGGCTGTTGGAGTAGCCGACCTGTATGATGATCTCGTAGATCACGATGAGCGGCCCCGAGATCACGATCATGCTCACCATTGTCGGGTCGGGTGTGATGATGGCCGCCAGTGTCAGGATGGCCATGATGACGCTCTTCCGGTTGTTGATCAGGTACTCGACGTCGAGGATATCGAGGACAACGAGGATATATATGACTCCTGGGACCATGTACAGCAGTCCTGAGGAGAACACGGTCCATGTGACGATGTTCAGGATGGTCTCGAAGTTGTACAGCAGCCCGAGGTTGGACTCATTACCGTAGTCTATGAGTGGGGCTGTGACCACGTTGAGCACGTTGAGCGTGACGGGGACCACCACGAAGTATGCGATGGCGCAGCCCATGAGGAAGAGGGCGGCCAGCGCGACGAGGCTGTTCTTGAAGATCTCTCTCTCTCTCCTGTACAGTGCAGGTGCGACGTACCTGTAGATCTGCACGAGGAGTAGGGGGAGGTTGATGATGAAGCTGATCATCAGGGCGAACTGAACGCCGTAGGTGATGACCGACATCGGGGATGAGATCACTATGTCCACGTTGTCCACCTCGATCATGACCGAGACTGAGTGTATGTATATCTGCGCCAGCACCCTGTAGATCGCGGGCTTGTATTCTGCGAGGGTGAATTCACGATCGAGGAAACGCTCGGGGATGAAGAGGATGAGGAGGGCGGTGAGAATCATTGAAGCGAAGACTATCCTCAGTCTCCGTATCAGCTCTATGATGTACTCGCTGTAGTCGGACAGCTCCTTCTCCTTTATAACTCTCTCCGCGAATTCCCTCTGTACTTTGGTGAGGTCGTATTTCGAGAACATCGGCTATTTCCTGTCACTCTTCGGGCTCTGATTCCTGAACGTTCAGGATCTCCTGGGCGATCTCGGACATTGACTTCCCCTCCGTGACAATCCCCAGTTCCTTCGCGGTATTAATTAATTTATCCTCGTCCGATAGTGGGCTCGTCACTCCCTCTGCCTCTGCCATCAGGCTTCCTTTGACGTCCCTCAGTCCCTTCTTGTACTGGGTGGTTGCCTGTCCAAGCTGCCGGGCGAGCTCCGGGATCTTGTTGGGGCCGAAGAGGAGGAGTGCGGCTCCGAATAGGAGGATCAATTCAGTTGCACCGAGGGTCATGCGATAGTATATGCTCATCTCTATATAATTCTGAGTAAATGTTACTATACAATCCAAAGTAATTGTGGGGATTTTGTGCACTTATCCATCTATCGGGTCTTTGACAATGATTCAGGTGCATTCTCCGCGATTGTATATTGGGTCTCGATCAGATTTTGAACAAACAGTCTATGTGATGGGTTTTGTAAGTGGGTGATGTAATGCCATCTAGGTGTGTGCTGAGGGCTTCTGGAGGTGTTGTCATAGTGCAGGTTGTTCCGGTGCGTTAGGGTGGTGCTGAATCCTCTCAATCTATGCGATCTTTTGCTCTTGGGGTTGTGGTTGACTGATTTTCTCTTGAGTTGTAGGTTCTACTCTGGTCCCTTCTGTAATGATGTCTATTCTAATGATTCCACTATCTGCTGTGCAAAATTTCTAATAATGTCGATTTTTATCGAATTAATGATATGTTCTTGATCACTTATTGCTCATTATGCCACGATGGGTGATGAATTATTGCTTCGAATGTTTTGGAAAAGAATTAAAATATATAGTTTCTGAACATAATCTTCGATATCATTCCGTCTAGCTCAATAATAGCACGAACGAGGATAATCTATAAA
>JALWRB010000391.1 GCA_027077875.1 Candidatus Heimdallarchaeota archaeon | reverse complement strand
GAAGAATGCTCTAGGTTTAATGGTAGTGTATTTGATCACACAGATTTATATGTGCAGTCAGCGCTAGACTAGGGTAATGATTAGGTTGGACGTCGTTGAGGACAGCAGCGTTTTCCTCAGTCATGGTGATCTTGAGTTCTACGAGTGCCTGCTGGGGGACACCGTCATGGGCAATCCTGACTCGGACATCGCGGTGCTCGTCATCCACGGTTTCACCGGCTCCAACATCGAGAACATCTACCTCGGGAACGAGCTGGCGAAGGCAGGGTACAGGGTGTACATCCCACTGCTTCAGGGGCACGGTACGGACTACAAGGATCTCAGTAAGTATAAGTACGAGGACTGGCTCTCTAAAGTGGAGGAGTCGGTCAACTTCCTACTGTCGGAGAAGGTCGGGCGGAAGATCTTCGTTGCAGGGCACTCCATGGGGGGCGTACTGGCCCTTAACATCGCAACACGCATGCATCTCGACGGGCTGATCCTGCTCGCTACCCCGTA
Organism: Candidatus Heimdallarchaeota archaeon; assembly: GCA_027077875.1. Classification (GTDB taxonomy): domain Archaea; phylum Asgardarchaeota; class Heimdallarchaeia; order Heimdallarchaeales; family Kariarchaeaceae; genus S139-21. Next base: position 2,948 of record JALWRB010000391.1, on the reverse strand, counting down.
CAGATACGCACTCGCTCTCCGGTTGATGGTGCGGATGATGAGCGGACTCCCGGTCTTCACTCCCTTTGGTTCGTACTACTTCGAGGATCCCACCATCCGTGACATCCCCATCTCCAAGCACTTTGAGAAGCAGTATGCCAAGGTAAAGTTCTCCAGCATAAACGAGGTGTTCGAAGCACAAGACGAGGTCTACGACAAGCTCGACCAGATCCATGCTCCCTGCCTTCTCATCTACTCCGAGAAGGACGAGATCGTCCCCAACTCCCACGCCTACCAGATCTACGATGGGCTGGCATCGGCGGACAAGGAGCTCGTCTGGGTGCAGAACTCCGACCACATCCTCACGATCGATGGGGCAAGAGATGTTGTTGCTGAAGAGATTATTGAGTTTGTTACAAGGCTTACCGAGGATGACTGCCACGACTGCAGTGACGTCATGGCGGAGTGCTAATCACTCCGGACAGATATACTCCCGATCAGTTATCCAGTCCTTCCCCGTGTGGTTCTTGGGATAGAAGTAGTACCTCAGACCTGTGCTCTGCTGAATTGTCATCATGTGAACCTCTCCCACGTTGAATAGCTCCCTGAACAGATCTCCTGCAACGGTGGTTGGGCAGTGGATGTGCCAGAGGAAGTTCCCGTCAGGGTCAAATGACAGGTTTGAGAGGAATGGAAAGTCCGATATCCGCTCGACGAAGCACCCCATCCTGTCATACCTCCCCCAAATGAGGAACACAGAGTCGAGGTTGAAGACCGATCTATTGTAGATGAGGTTGAAGCGCTGGATCACCCCCGAATTCCTCAACCTCGCTATCCTTCGTGACAGTGTGGACTGATCGACATCATAGGATGAGAGGATGTCCCTCTGGTGTACCTTACCGTTTATCGTAAGCTCCCTGAGAAGATTCAGGTCCACCATCTTCATCTGTACCTGCTCTACCGAGTAGGGCGATGTCTGGTGGTGCTTTCCTTCGCAATCGGTCAAAGCTGGTATCTCATACTTCCATGAATGTGTCTCCGCATCCCAGTTGGTCAACTGGTCTTCGGTATTCAAGAAGAACCGGGGTGAGAAAATCAAAACTCTACCACAATTCACCCCTTCGCTCCTCTTCCTGATCCATTCCTCAAAAATATCCAAGGTGGACTGGGGTAGATCAAACTGGGAGTAGATATTCATCCCGCGGTCAAACCCGCTGACCTTGTAGTAGGTGTAGGGATGGGAATCCAGAAGCTCGTTGATAGTCTTCCATGCCCCATGAGACGATATGTCTTGGAAGATGACATGCACCCTGAACAGCCCGATCCTCGCAGGGTCATAGATCCCAACAACCTCGGTGCGCTTCCTCTCACCCAGTACAGAATCAGTGTAGGTCTCGTCATCTCTGAGAACTCCGTCTGCCTTCAGCCTGGCTATACGTGACCGAACCGTATTGGGCGCAATCCCCAGTCTCTTCCCCAGACTCTCTAATGATGCCAAGGGATCCTTTCTGAGCTCGATCAGCAGATTGAAAAGCTCGTTTGTGATCTCCATAGTTACTTAAACCACTCGCACACCAAGACCACCCGGATCCGCGTTGTCGCCACCTGGTGGATCAAAGACTACCTGATCTGAGTCCATGATATTATAAAATCCTCCCAATTTGACGTAGATCTCCACCGTGTACCAGCCCGATTCGAGAGCATGATCCCAGAAGGTGTTCTCCACGACAAAGTCGGTTGAGGTTGTCAGGATTATAACCACGTATGAGAACTGCCGTCCGGATGGAAGGGTGAGTGTAATGAGGTACTGAATAGCGTTGATGATCTCTCCCTCCAAGGCGAAGTGTGTGTTCACTATGACGTCATCAACACCGTTTGAATCCGCGTCTGCGTAGAATGCTTCTGTGATTGTGACATCGATGAATGGAGCCGCAGAGGCAGCAGTTGGTATCTGAAGTAGCATCAGTGCAGTAAGAAATGTCACTGAGGCCAACTTTCCTCTGTACATGATTGCATAAAAAATCGATGATATATAAGATATTTGCATAAAAATGTAATAACTGTGAACTCTAGCTAAGACGTAGAATACTAAGATGTGCTATGTTCTGGATACGATTACACTACTGCGGAGGCATCGACGATGCCCGCGGAGTCAGCACTGCCCTCGACCAGATCCCGGATCTGGGTGTTGGTGTATGTTGGATGGGCTGCCCAAGCAAGGGCTGCAACACCAGCCACATGCGGAGTTGCCATCGAGGTACCAGACAGCGTGTCGTACCCACCTGTATTGTAGGTTGACAGGATGTCGACTCCAGGTGCTAGGATCGTCTCCCCTCTGTTCGAGAAGGAGGCAATTGCATCAGTGTCGTCAACTGCACCCACCTTGATGACTCCAGGGTAGGCAGCAGGGTAGGAAGGAGTACTTGCACCGTCATTACCAGTGGCAGCGACAACAACAACGTCATTGTTCAGAGCGTAGTTAACGGCATCCTCCAATTCCTGTGTGCCAGAGCTTCCACCCAAGGACATGGAGATCACGTCAGCATCGTCCGCAGTTCCAGGAACTCCATCGGGACCATCGACTGCCTTCCTGATCCCACCAGCGATTGCGGAATAGGAACCCGAACCGTCAGAGTCCAGACCCTTGATGATATAGAGTCCAACTTGGGGTGCAACCCCGAGGACACCAACAGTGTTATCCTGAGCTGCAATTGTACCCGCAACATGTGTGCCGTGACCATTGTCATCATTACAAGGATCAGGATTTGCCGCAGTGCACTCTGCTTCGGTGATGGGAGCAGGGGTAAAGAATCCTCCGGAAGCACCCTGTGCATAGTAGGAATAACCCCAGACGAAGAGACCTCCAAGATCCTCGTGATCAAGGTCCATCCCCGTGTCAATGATCGCTACGATCACTCCAGACTCATCAACTGATGTCTGAGCGGAGTCTGCGTTGATCCTCGTTATAC
>JALWRB010000390.1 GCA_027077875.1 Candidatus Heimdallarchaeota archaeon | reverse complement strand
GCTGTACTATAATCTAAATTTGAAAAAAAGACTATCCCTATGGGAGCACTTTACGAAGGTGCTTGATGAGGGTCTTGACATTTAATTCTCTGAGACCTGGTGCTTCTCTGGTATTGGTAATCACCACAACATAGTATTTCTCATTCACAGGTCTGACGTAAATGTAGTGGTTCTTCTCCTGTATCGTAATGGCCTGTAGTTCGTGGTCCGTGGTCCCCAAGAGAGCCTCAAGTACTTGATGACCCATCTCCATGATTCGTGCCGACATCCCTTCAATGATACTGGTATTGAATGTCGACGAGTGCTCTGCAATGATCAGAGCTTGTGATGAGAGGATCACGCTAGATCCAAGTATACCTTCTGTACTCTGAGCAAAATCATTTAGTTCTTTCTCGATGTCCTCTGCGAGTCCCATATAATTTCCCGTTCCTTGAACTCAATAAGCATCCACTCTATATAAGACTTTCAAAAATTAGGTACGGAGTCGTCAGTTTTACTCCAAGTTTTGGTGAGGAAGTTTGGATATAGGAGTCATTTCGTAGAAATAATCGTACAGAACGAGATAGCCTAAGTAGAAGGTCCCTATACCCATCGTGAACAGTGTGATGAAGATCTCTCCTGGTATCAGGAAGAAATAGAGGATGGGGATGATCGAGTCGGTTATGCTAAGTACCGCAATAGCAGGTCCAACTGAGAAGAAGATAAAGCCTAGGAGGAAGCCCAGTGGGTGGTACCATTTCTTGGCAACTTTGTACTGTTCCAGTTTATAGCGGTAGAACCATCCCATAGGAATGTATGACATCCAACTGAAGAGGAAGAAAACAGGGCTGATCTGAATGGCAGAGAATTCATAGATCTGCTCTCCAAGTGAGGAGGTTGTGGGTGTGATCATGGTCTGGATGAGGTTGTCCAACCTGACTGTGGGTACAAGAACCTTAATTGAGGCCACATTAATGATGAAAAAGATGAAGAACCAGTAGGTATACTGAGCGACAAAGAGCCAGATGTTCTTCTTGACACCCAATTTGTGGAGATCCACTCTGTCGATAGCTTCAGTTCTCTCTTCCTCCATAGTCCTCTCCTCAGATTTGAACTCCTCATCAAAGGATGGGATCTGTATCTCCTGGGTAGAGCTCTCGAAGCTAGGGACTGAGGGAGAGCTCTCGTCGAAACTGGGAACACTAGGTGAATCCATCTGTGGAACAGTTGGAGATCCTTCATCAAAACTGGGGACTGCAGGTGAATCCATCTGTGGAATAGCTGGAGACCCTTCATCAAAACTGGGGACTGCAGGTGAATCCATCTGCGGAACAACTGGGGATTCGGGAACATCTAGTTCACTCTCGTCCAAGGTGACGTCCTCTTCATCAAGCGAATCAAAATCCAGAAGATCTTCCCCACTCAGTGTGTCAAGGTCAGAGTCATCAGCAGAGTCGTCCTCGAGATCCGAGAAGTCGAGGAGATCTGCAGGATGGCTTGCTGATTCCTCAACAGGTTCAAGCCCCATTCCACACTCGGGACATATGATTTCGGAGGATTTGACCTTGGCATGACAGTTGCTACAGGTGACGGTATCTTCGGACACTAAAATAGGTAGGACGGAGGGTATTTTAAAATCTTCGAGGGATATTATCTGATTATTAACGTCCGGAGGTCATCTGCTTTCCGATATTCCACCTGAGCTGAATTGCATTGGCAATTTGGAAATAGAGGGAGCTGTCCGCAGTGGCTAGGATGTGAGGTGGATTACTCGAATCATCAATCTGTACCGAGGTCTCGATGCTCTGGTTCTCTGCGATCTCAATGGAGATCAGAGCAGTGACGCAATCTATGGAATCAATATCTGCTATAATATCCATTAATTCATTGAGAATTCTCGCGTAGTCGGTCTTCTCATCCGAGTGCTGTATAATGATCAAATTGTTGGAGAAGAAGCCAAGTCCTCTAGAGTCATCGAATTTGGCCTCCAGATAGTGCTCCAGTCCCTTGACATCATTGAGTTCGATCTGTAGAGTCAGTGGCTGCCCAATTGACTTCAGTAAATTGATGTTGAATAGTAGATTTTCCAGCCGCTTCTTAGTAGTGATGAAATCACCCCGTATTATATACTCTTACTAGGAAGTTTTAAACTCATTGCACATTAGATAATTTTTCTCTATATCAATGGAACTCTATTGATCAGTCCCTACCACTCGATAGCCATAGTAGCCATAGAGAAGCCAAGACTGGTACCCGTTACAAGGATGCGAGAACCCTCCTTAATCAGCCCTTTCTCGATCCCGTACTCGATCTGGTAGATGAGGTCGTTGGTACCCATATGGGGTACGTTCTTCAGACACTCGATACCACTCTTTTCAAGAGGGATCTTGAGCTTGTCGAGAACCATCTTTGAAGCTGCATAGGTAGAGCAGCTTATTGCTACGTAGTCAATGTCCTTAGGGAATATTTTCATGGCTAAGCAAGCTTTTCTCATATGATCAGCATACGTCTTGACCATAAATTCAGAGAGCGCCCTTCCCTTACCTCCGCCCTTCAACTGATATATTCCCTCCCTGTCCATCACAAACATGTCCCTGAACTCGGAATTAGTGGTGACATCTGTGTACCGAATCCTATGACCCGACTCACCCTTGGAGAATGTCATTGCACCGATAGAGTCAGCGAACAGACAGTTGCCATCAGTGCATGAATTCGTATACTGCGTGGTTAGCTGAACAGAACCAAGCACGACATTCTTCACTCCGTCCTGATTCATATGAAGCCCTGCAAGCTGAGCACCCAAGATGACCGAAGCACATCCTAACGAGAAGTCGAAGCCAAAACCGACATTTCCTGGAAACTCGCTCATTACCTCTGGACTAGCACCCTCCGGGTGTTTGTAGACTCCATTGTGCACACCGAAGAATGCCTGAATATCGTCATCCTTAATCCCAGCCATCTCGACTGCTCTCCTTGAGTGTCTACGAAGGCTTTCCTTCCATGAATCGGTGTCTGAGTACACAAAGGTGTGGGAGACGGGATTCCTCATGAGGACATTTGCAGGTAGATTTAATTCGTCAACTGGAATCTCACGATCCCCTTTCTCGTAGCTCCAGCCACTAAGTGTCAGGTTCTCGAACTTCATCTAAGTTCCCGGTGAATTCACCTTTATTATCAATTGTCCTAGTTGAAGCAAAAATCAGAATAAGCGTAATGACTGCTTTGAATCTCTATGTCATCGGAGTTCCTCGTAGAGTACCATGACGTAAGCAGTCAATAATTTCATTTTTAGGGTGTTAAAAACTCCTTCGAAGGAGATTTATTCTGTGGATTTCAAACAGGCCTGACTGCCTGCGACCCATTTGAGAGCAATGCGATGATCAAGTGTTTCTGGCAGTCATTAAGATTTACCGATTACCTTTAGAATTCAAGATATATCTGCAACCTGTGTGGTCAGACGGCTTCCAGAGGTACAATAC
>JALWRB010000389.1 GCA_027077875.1 Candidatus Heimdallarchaeota archaeon | reverse complement strand
CCATTTACAACCACCGTGCCAGTCACCGATGCGGATTCATCTAAATAAACCATAGAGGCGTCTGAACTGCTCAGAATAAGCTGTGGGGGAGTGACTGTGATTTTCCCATTTGCGGACAGACGTTTGCCATTGGCACGAGCTTCTATATAGAAGTCGTATGTCCCCGTGTCAAGTCCAAGGGTTGAAAATATAGCTCTCCCATTTGCACCAGTGATATTCTCACCCAAGACCCACCACGAATTTTGGATGGAGAGATAAAACCTCACGTTAATCCCAGGAATGGATGAGTTGTTGGAGTCAGTGAGCAATCCTACCAGTTCGAATGGGAAGGACTCGGCTGCGGTGACGTTCCATGTTACTAGTCTCTCGGTTGCAGGGTCGTCAACCTGAACTTGGATCATGTCGCTTGAGGGACCATAGATAAATGGAGGGGTATAATAAGCCAGAACCCATATGTTGCCGGAGGACGTAGGTGTCCAAGAAGCAGATATCCCCGCTCCAGATACAACGTAAGTACTCACTTGCTCGTTCATTAAATCAATTGAGATATATGTCTTAGCACCAGAATTGTCATCATAAACCTCCACAGAGCCCACAACAGTAGTAGGAAATGTAAAGTACATCTTGGACGTGACCCCCTCGTCCAGAACCAAGTCATAGATGTAGAGAGGTGACAAATCAATGGTACTGGGGTTTGTGTAGCCATCACCTTGGTAAGAAGATGGAAGGATAAATATGGACTGACTGGCAGAGATCTGCGACTCCATGTCATACCTGAATAGGTCCCCTTGGGCATAAATTTCCGAATTGCCAGAGAGATCAGTTCGGTAGAGCTTCCATGTTGTATCAACCGTTGGGTCAGTAATCCCTACCACCGGGATTCTGAAGCCGTCAGTAACCGTGTCCCTCGGTACGGAGAACCTGATTCTTGGGAGGTCAACTGAGGTGGAGCTCTGGGTGTATTCCGAACTCCCAAGTGTGCTTGTGACATTGAGAAAATGGAGGGAGACATCCCCCACTCCTACATCATTTCCACCGCTGTCCGTGATCGATACAGAGATGGGTATTTCCACACCTCGTTCTACTTTGGTGGACATTGACAAAGTGGTATTTGTAGGCAATGCATTTCCAAATGTGGCTGCATTTGCAATGCCAAGCATCCCTAAGGAGACAATTATCAGAATCATGAGTTTAACTAATCTCATCTGAAAATAGAAGAAAGGAAATTATATAAGCGGAAAACAAAAGATGAAAAAATTACTTTGTCAGATTAGGTACCTTATCTGCAAGGTATCGTCTGATGTTCGCAAAGTTAGCAAAGACGAATCCTACGCCCATGATAGTCAGCACAGCAGTTATCTCCCCTATGGGCATTCCATCCAGATTGGGTTGCTCACCCACCACAGGCGGGGATATTGTAGAGTACTGAGTACTTCCGTCAAACTCACCTCCAATCTCCACAATCAGAGTGTAATTTCCCTGAAAACTTAGCTGGAAGATGCTGCTGTTCTTCACGAACGTGTAGGAGACACCATTCTGGAGGACAGTTATGCTGTAGTTTCCCCTGTAGTCAATCCGGGCATTGTTACGGGCGTCAAAAACAGATATCGTTACCGTCTGATTCGTGGTGATGTCTAGATTGATGATCACGGGGATTGGCATTACCTCGAACTCCAAAATCTGTAGGCTACTGTTGAAGAAGGGATCGACCCTCCAGAACATCAGAGTATAGTTACCGATAGAGTAGTCCAGTCCTGAGATGAGCCTTTCCAAGTTGCCCTCAGAAAGATTTGACGCATTGTACAGCATGATATCATCCCTGTAGAGAGCGTATGAGTAATTCCCGTTCTGCAGCTCCGATTCGATCTCAAGACGAGGTTGCTCGTCAATATAGGTATCCTCAATTGTACCAGCCAGAGGTGAGGTGAGAAAGTTAACTTTGAGGTAGACCGTTATCTCCGTCTGCTCTGCAAGGTATTCAATATCATCAGTCCTTAGGGTCAACCTGTACAGGAGATCACTCGGTACGTACATTTCCGGATCAATATTCAACAAGAACACACCCTCTGCATCGGTAAAGTACAGATCATCACCAAAAGGAGTCTCCACTATGACTGCAATGCCCTCCAGCAAGAAATTTTCTACTGTGGTTAGAGTTACCTCTAACTCCTCTGTTCCATAGATGATATCCACAGTCTGCCCGTCCTCCCAGTTGAATACAACAGTCGTTTTGTCCCACCCAGCTTGTATGAGGAACTCTGCTCGAAGGACGACAAACGGGCTATCTACTGTGACCACGATATCCCACCTTCCCATCTGGTCGATAATGAAGAGGAACTGATCCTCACCATCTACCCTCTGCAGCTGTCCTTGATCAAATGGATTGTTCTGACCCGTACCTTGAAGATACAGCTCAAAGTTAAAGTTTGTACCCTCGTTCTCCACAAGTAATGGATCAAGGGCAAGAGGACCAAAATCACTCTCGAAGAAGATGAGAATCTGCTGGTTCTCCTGCATCCCGTTATCCTCAATATCATACAGCCCATCAATCACAAGCTGCACCATCTGAAAATCTAAGATATGTCTCAGCTGTATCTCGGAATTCTGGTATTCATAGTTCTCCACTACCTCCACAACAATGATAAGATTGTCACCGAAATCGAGGGGATTGATATCTGGGAAGAGGTTCTCAAAGATCACAAGACCATTCGAGTCTGTTAATCCTAAGGCAAATTGCCCCTCCAGCACACCACCATTTTCGAGGACAAGTAGCACAGAGATCTGCAGACCACTGACGTATGTACCTGTGTAAGGATTGAAGGCCTGAACTTCGACGGTAATTCCCACGCTCCAGATGAATTCAAGCTCGTCATAGTTCAATATTGTCAGGTCAACTGGATTCCGGATATACATCAGCCTGACCTCTTTGTACGGCACATAATATTCTCCTATACTTGCTGCGATTCTCACATCCACGGAGCCAATCTCCCAGTCCTCGGGAATAAATATCACCTCGGCAAACTCACCGTTTGCATTTGAGTACCCGTAGGCCAGCTGATACTCATCATTTCCGATTAGTGCGGTAATCACCACATATGCAGCAAGTGGCTGTCCGTCATTGTCGTATATCCTGAGGTTAACGACCTCTTCCTGACCGAGTACAGTAAATATTTCCCCGTCTTCGACAACAATTTCTTCTCTCTGGACTACAAGTCTTGCATTGAATGTGCTGTCTTGTATCCATCCTTGAGCATCAATCTGATAGATAACGGAATAGTTACCAACAGGAAGATTCAGGAGGATCTGCTCGAACTCTCCAGCATTAAATAGAACAGGAACAACCTCACCATCTACAATCATCGTGAAGTAGAAGGGTAATGCTGGAGCGTCATAGACTTCGATGTTAGGAGTGAAGTAGTCTCCGTACTCGACATAGGTGTCAAGGACCTCCAGATCAATCTGGTACATCCGGGCTTCTAGATCCACG
>JALWRB010000388.1 GCA_027077875.1 Candidatus Heimdallarchaeota archaeon | reverse complement strand
GGAGGGCGCTGCAAAGATTGAGGAAGCCGAACCCTCAGTGGACGAGACCGAGAAAGTCATCACCACAGATGATTCTGAAGTACAAGAAACAACTGGTAGTGAGGTCGAGGATACCACTGAAAACATAGAACATGATCAGGCTGAAGTACCAGAGCAAGAATCAACTGAGGTACCAGAGGAAATAACCGAAAGGGTCTCAGAAGTAACAGAGCAAGAAGAAGCAGGCGAGGTGTTCACTAATAAAGAAGATATGATGGAAAAAACAACTAAAGCAGTGCCCACAGAAAGATCAAACCTTAAGAAGGCTATATTAAGCATTGTGTTCATCGTTCCACTTAACTTTATCATGTCTATGATCCAGCTCTATATCTTCTTCAACACAGGTATGGATAGCTATCTCCCTTATTACAGGGATCTCAACGCTCTGGTTGACCCATTCATCAACCTTGGCAGGTTCTCCTATATATATGTAAGCGGTATATTCTTTTTCCTCTACATGTCCGTCGTGTACATAGACGCTCGAATCCACGGCTAACCTTCGTTGCGAACAGTTTTTATCAAAAGCTCAAGCATGTTCAGTTCGTCCTCACTTATCCCATCGGACAGGGAGGCCATCTCCCACGCACCCTGTATGATCTGCTCCTTGAGACCGCGTAGCAGATCCTTCTCTGTCTCGTCGATCACCCCGTCATCCAGTGCTTCGTCAAGTTTCTCATCATAGGTCATGAGGTTGATCTGGGCCTCAGCCAAGAGCTCTTCTTCCTCTTCTGTTATCTTGCCGTCTGCCCGAGCTATTTTCGTCAGCTGTGCGATGATGTCGCTGATTGGATCAGATTCACTAGTCATTACATGCCTACGTGCGACTTCAATAATTAATGTTTCCTCAAACAGATGTGTCATGGTAAATGGGTCAGACGACTGTCCCACGATCCTTCGAGAGGATATGATATACTATCCTCTACTTGAATGCACTCCATCTCATGGGATACAATATGCTTCGGGAATCTGGCTTGATTCCAACTTACATAAGTTTGATCGAGTCCTCTGCGATCTGGGTAACAGGTCTGTCCCTCTCCTCGTCAAGGACTTTGAAGAACGAGAGGATGACTCCGAAGAAGAAGAGAATGGTATTGACATACGTGAAGAAGATGTATACTCCCTCCGGAGCACCCATAAGATACAGCGGGAGTGTCGTGACTATGGTTATCACTAGGAATATGGCAGAGGTGTATCCTACGACCCTGAGCGCTGGATTAAATGCCCTCTTCCAGCTGTCAAAGTCGAGGAGAAGAGTTGTGGGTTTACTCACAGGCTTATCATGTGCGTCGTGTATTTAGCCATTTTGGAAAATTCGACTGGCTAAATATGGGAAGCGATTAGGAAGATTCCGCATAGAGATTTGGGTGAAGTCCCTTCAGGAGATAAATCTAACCGGCAGAATACGGAGAAAACAAGTGGTAACAATGTTACTATAATCCTTAATTTAATGGACGGTAATATCTACCTGTGACAAAATATTATTCCTCTGACAAACCGATGATCTCGAATACCGAATATGTCGTACACAGTGAAGCGTTTCTCAAGGCTTATGGTTACGCGTCCATCTTCGACCTACTATTATTTCTGATAGCCACATTCTACTTTCTCAACTACTTCATAGGGAGGATTTCCGGATCCATGAAGGACCTTCCAGTGGATCTAGTCATAACTGTGTATGTGATTGTTCTCTTCCCTAATCAGTTCCTGCTGAATCATAAAGTGTCCTTCGATGAGGATAAAAAGCAATTCTTCCCGATCTCCGCCAGCTTCAAAGTCATGTACAAGATGGCGAAGAGAAATATCTTAGGAGCACCTTCAAAAGACGCAGTCCTTCTCATGGGAAGTTCACTGTTCGTCCTCATGGCATTTATCTCCATTATCAATTCCAATACTGATCCTGTGGCGATCTTTCTCTTGGCAGCGTCGGCCCTCCGTTTCCTCTTCGTGGCGACAATTCTCAACTCTGTCAATACCGGACTACCCAAAAGGTATACAGGACTGATTCTGGGAATAAGTGGCTTGATGGAGTTGGCCGTAGGGGTGCTGTTCTTTGCCTCCAATCTTGTAGAGAATAGCTATATGTTTCCACTCATAATAATTCCGACGACGATAATTCTATACGGATTACAGGTGGTCTTGGCATGGATGGAGAAGAACTCAATAGAGCAAAGGAGGTACAAGGAACTCCAGCTAACGCTGGAAGAATCCCTATCTCAAAGGGACCCTACATTCGGTAGCATAATCGCTCAGCTCCCAGGGGTATTCCACAGACTCTCCACGACACAGCGGATCATCCTCGCAGTTGGCTTCACCCTCGGACTGATTACCTACGCCCTCATGGTGGTCTTCTACAATCTGGGCATAGACCCCGTAGCGGATCCAATCCGGTTCTTCCTGTGGTTACTTCCTCTCATTGTGGCCACGATTGCAGTCCTTCTCATCATCAGTCAGACCGAAAAAGCAAGAATTGAGATCAGCACCACTTTTGCCAAGCTGGAGCGTGCACTTGAGAACTTTGAGAGATCCAATGCCAAGTACCTCTCAATTCTTGATGAGGAGTAGGATATGCGACGCAATTCCTTGATCCTCCTTCTACAACTGTACGAGATCCTCGTCGAAGGACCGCAGACATTCTACGCCATAAGGACGAGACTTGGGGTAGGATATACCCCTCTGAGAAAACTACTGGACGAGCTTGAAAAGGACGCCCTTGTACATTCCAGACAGATAGACGGGAAGACCTACTACCAAGCTACAGATCTCCTCGTTGGCCTGTTCACCCAGTCCTTCTATGACGGCTTGAAGAGATTCGCCAAGAGGACATAGTCCTGTATATAATGTAAAATGATTGTCGGATAGATTAACTTCTATTGATAGATTGCCTAATTCTCGATCAGATCGACCTTTCCACCAGCAGCCTCAACTTTGGAGACCGCCCTCTCAGAGGCCAGCTCGACGACGATGTTCATCTTCTTTGTGACCTCACCCTGAGCAAGGAGCTTCTTGATCCCGAGGGCCCCGAGGTCAACGGTGTAGACACCGCCCTTGACGGTCGCCTTGCCGCTGTCCACGAGGGTGTCGATGGACTGGTTGAGCTGCGAGACATTAATGGTCTTGTATTTCTTGAGGTACTGCTGCGGTCTGAGAAAACCGTACTTACCCGTGGGTTTTGTCCGGTTCTTCTTAGCTTCCTTGATCACCTGAATCCATCGGTGGGAGAAGAGACCTGCGTTGCCTCTTCCTCCTCGCATACCGCTACCCTTATGATCCTTCTGCTTACCCCAGCCGTGGCTTCTGCTTCCACGCTGTCTTCTGATCTTTCTTCTTCTTCTGACTACCATGATATCAACTCCTAAGCCATCCTCACCAAGAGCTCAGACATTGCGTCCGCCCTGTAACCGAGGGAGCCCTTGCGGCCCCACGGGTTCTTCAGTGACTTGAAACCCCTCCTCGGAGGTGACAGCCTGAACACCGGCTGGATCTCGGGGATGTCGGATATCTTGGCAGTGCCCTCAAAAACCGCGTCGACGAAAGCCTCTATGGACTTGTACGCCGTGTTGGCCTTGATGTACTCGTCCGTGACCTTCCTGCCCTTACCGTAGAGCTCTCCGCGCTTCCTGATCAGGTGGACAAGATCCTCCTTGGTGATCTCTCCCCAAGTCACCTTGTCCTTCGCCTTCTTCAGCATGCCCTCAATGGTGGCATCAGCCTTGTAGACGACCGCGTGGTTCACCTTGTGGAGCTTGAGGAGCTCGAGCGTCCTCTTCACCGAGTGGTGAGTGTCCGCTTGGCCCCTTAGTCTGACAATTAAGTATACTTTCTCCATAATTATCACCTCAGTGCCACTCGCTTGGAGGCAGTACCTCGAAGGAGTTCTTCAGAGCGTGGTATGTGGCGTAGGCGTAGTTGCTGGTCGTGGATGTTGACCCTGATGACCTACTCCAGACGTCCTCAATGCCCGCGAGCTCAAGAACGGTCTTAGCGACCTTACCCGCAGCTATCCCCAGCCCTCTGGGTGCAGGTAGGAGCTCGATCCTCGTGGATCCTGTACTTCCCCTGACCTTGAACGGGATGGAGTGCTCTCCGCCACAGTTGCACTCCCAGGAGCCGCAGCCCCTCCTGATGGGAGTGATGTTCAGTTTCGCAAGGAGAATCGCCTTCCTGATGGCGGGACCCACCTCACGTAGTTTCGCCTCACCGATGCCGACGTAACCCGCTTTGTTACCGACGGCGACGGTCGCTTTGAAACTTCTCTTCCTACCTGCTCTGCTCATCTTCTGTACGACGTTGAGCTGGAGGAGCTGGTCTTCCAAGTCGGGGAGAAGGAAGTCGACAATCTGCCACTCCCTGATAACTAGACCCCTCTGGAAGATCTCTTCTAAGCTGGTGACCTTGCCCTCAAGGACCTCACGGCCCAAACGGGTCTTGGGTTCCCAACTATCCAATAAATCTGGTGCATTACTCATTCAATACTCCTCCTTAGAACTCCTTGTCGATCGCAGCTCGCGTCTTCTCGAACAGCTTCTCGATGTCCTCAGGCTTCTGCTTCACGGAGAGGTAGCCAGCGTACATCTGCTTGTACTTCTCGCTGTCCTCCTCCTTGAGAGCCTTACTGTACTTGGCGATGTGACCACCCTTGAGGATCTCCTCGTCTGGGAAGATCTCCTCGGATGCAGGGACCTCAACGCCCCCGTCGATGACACCCTTGAGTGCAGCGTATATCTTTGAGCCCGCTTGGGAGACCTGCAACCCAATGTCAAGGATCGCATAGTCTATGCCCTTGGAGGCAGCGATCTTGCCCGCGAGGTAACCGGTAAGGTATGAGGCGGGGATATTTCCGCCCGTGACCTTCCAGCCATACTTCTGCAAATGCCGTGAGACGACGGCAGCCTTAGTGACGTCACCATCAATCTTCGCCTCGACGAACTGCACTGTGATGTTGTTGTTCGAGCGCCTGATGACGAGCCGGAGCTCGCCACTCTTCAGAAGCTCTCTCCTTCTGTAGTAGTTCGTCCGCCCAGATCTCCTGCGTTTCAGTGCTACTCTGTAAATTGGTCCTGTTGCCATCTATCTCACTTCCTCGTGTAGGGGGGCAGCTTCTTCTCCGCAAGGTCCCTCTCTGCAATATAGCTCGAAAGATACCTCACGGACCTGAACATGTTCCCCTTTGACTGCCTGTAGAGTGTCCTATAAGTGGCGGGGGTGATGTACCCCTCGTCGCGGAGCTTCTTGAGGTAACGCCTCTGAGCCCGGATCTTGTAGATCCACTCCGTCTTGCTGTTGGATCGGGCATTGGCAGTACCACGCCTTGAACCGGGTCCACGCCTCTGCCCCCTCTTGATTTTGTCTGCTCGATCACGTGCCTTCTTGCGGCTCGTACCTTGGATCTTACGCTTCTTAATGCTGCCGGACTTGATCAGCTTGGAGATGTCAGCCCTCGTCAACGCAAGGGATACTGCCTTCATCGTGTTGACGTCAGGGTCAATGTAGACCCTGTTGACACCGCACTTCATGATCTTGGCCGCAAGCTTCCTCTGGGATTTCAGATCACTCACTCGTCATCTTCCTCCTCATCGTCGTCGGACTCATCATCTGATTCGTCGTCAAGAGCCTCGGTCAGATCGACATCGTCCTCATCCTCATCGAGAAGCTCATAATCCTCGTCAAAGTCCTCGACATCAGTCTCAGTACGCTCGACGTACCTCACACGCGGGTTGATGATGTGGATGCCCATGTCCTCGGCCTTCTCGATAATTTCTATCCTCTTCCTGGATCCAACCGTCCGCCCGATCTCCGCGATCTGCTGCTCGATGTCAACCTTGTCAAGGTCATTGACATTGAAGACCTGCACGACCTCAAAGCCGGATGGGTGCAGTCCACGGACTGCCTTGGGATTGCGATAACCAGTGCCGGGCTGCTTACGCTTGCCCTTCAGCTTGTGACGCATCTTGTTATCGATCCCTCTCGGTTTCCTCCAAGAAGTTTGTATACGTTTAAGCCTATGATACTCAGTTCTCAAGAACTCAGGACGCTTTCTATTCATCTTTGCCCTGAGCCTGAGCAACCTGTCTTTGTCATTGTCGCTCATTGTGAATACTTCCACTTGTTTCTCTGTGCACTTGATCGTCATTAACGAGGAAATTCATGTGTTCGACGTTTGTCATCGCAGGGATGAGGGAAACGACGATCAAGATGGTTGCCCCCTTCAGAACAACCTATCGCAACACCCTATGAGATTGTCTATTAAAAAGAGATATGGTAGAGCGCGAATTGTGGTCGGTATCTGAGGTCATGAAGATTTATCTTACTATCTACCGCCTACACTCTTGGGATTTTCAATTTGACCGATGTGAATAAACAAAATTAATATAATAATTACATGTTCATCCGACATGGAGGAAGTTAAGGAATCCAGTAGGGCTGTAGAGCCCAATGAATCAGCAATTGTAAAGTCGAAGATGATATTTCTCGTCCAGTATCTTGGGATCGGGGGTGCACTAATTTTCGTGCCGAGTGGGTTATTCACAGCACTTGGAGCGTTATTCAGTCTTGAATTCGGTTTTGTTCCCATGGGTTTGGTGAGTGTTGCGATTGGTCTACTCTCGTATCGATATGCCACACAGTCCTTGGTTTTGTATCCCTCAAAAATAGTGAAGAAGAGTGTTTTATCTACCGAGACCATACCCATATCTGAGGTTGCCGAGATAGAGGGTGTCTCCGGGAAAAAGAGGCTGTTTAGCGATAAATTATCGAGGCTTTACAGCATTAGGTTGAGATTAACAAACGGTCAGAGGAGGAAGTTCGGAACCTCACATCTGAGTGTGTCAAACACGTTTCGATTTGTGGAGGAGCTCAATCAGCTCTTGGCAAGCGGGAAATAAGGTTAGCACATAGTTCAATCCTGTTGCTCCTATTCTAGGGGATCGCAACATACACACAACGATCGCGTATCTGAAGGATATGAATCGATATAATATAACCCGTTCATAGATACTAAAGGTCACCAATGAGATAACCGCTGTATCATCGAAGTTAACTCATAGGATGTTTACGGCCCCAGATTGTTCTAGATGTACTGTTCTAAAGATCCGTTTCTTCGACAAAAGTCCATGGTCAGTGGGAAATCTTTAATTAGTTAACAGTGTTTAATAATGATATGGAATGTACCGTTTGCAGTATGGTGCTCGGAAAGGATGAGAATTTCTGCCCCGTATGTGGAAATCCAGTAAGAAAGATGAGAGAGCCAGTACACATGGATAATGCACCCGTACCGAAGACGGTGACGCCACATGCAGTGAGTCCAACCCTACGACATGATGAACAGTCTGTATCTGATGTTCAACCAGTGAAGAGAACCAAGCCACTCAATATGCCTACAACTGGGTATGGGCAGCCATCCCAGCCCAAGGTGACTTCACTGTTGGTCGACCAGAAGAGGAGTGGTCCACATACACGGGGCAACCCACCTAAGATGAGGGAAACTGTGCAACCCGACAGTCCAACCAGAGATGCCCCACGTCATAGAGGTAACCGAACGAACACAGGGAGTGAGGTCACCCTATCCAGTAGCAAGATTCCTACCAAAACACGACATGTGGACAATTCCTCACGTACCACAAGGAGAAGTATCAATGAAGACATGCAGAGTGATTCTGTCGGGGCTAAGGTAGAGGTACCCTCGATGGGAGGATCACTCAAACTCGTTATCATGACACAGACGGTCATCACAGCAATTTTGGGGCTCATTACATCCATCGGTCTAATCTTCACCTCCATACTGTTCCTCTTCAGCTTAGGAGAACGAGGAAGATACTATGGATTATTACTCATTATTATCTTCATAGCCACCGTTATCTCCACAGTCATCACCGTGTTCAACTACAGCCTATTGAGGGGGCTGAAACATCGCGATCCTGCAACGAGAGTTTTGGCAGTATTCTACTACATCCTTCTGAGCACCCCTGCGTTATGGGGCTACTACCTCTTCGTCCTGTTCCTTATCCCAGTAGTGTTCCTCTCCTTCGACAAGGGATTGGCAGATGAATTCTCCAACGATGGGGGACCTGTACGCCCCCGTGATTTTCGTGACCGATCACGGATGAGAAAACCTTTTATTTGACGATGTTCAATTACAGTATATGAGATGTGAGACATGCGGTTCCGAGGTCGACAACGGCTGCACTAATTGCGGAACATCAACTGAGAAGGAGAGGAACCGGAGTCGTTCTTCCTTGGCAAGATACTACAGGATGGAGAAACAACCCATGGTAATGTTAGGAGAGAGACAACCCCTACCGATCAGACTTGTCATAATTTTCCAGTGGGGACTGACCCTCATGTTCTTGTGGCAGAGCATTACGAGTGTTCCCGCCTTCGTGTTTTTCTTTTCCGTCCTATTTACAGGTAGCGGAGACGGGACATTCTTCACCTACGTAATTCCGATTGTATCAATTATCTTCGGTATTTCCCTGCTATTCGCATGGCTGAACTACAAACTCGCGGTCAAGTTGAAGGCGAGAGAAAGATATGCCACCGGGGCGGTTTATTACTCACTGCTGACCTTTTATTTCCTCTGGAGCGCCGCAAGTGGGAAGATTTCCACGGTCACACCCATTATCCAGTTAATGCTGGGATTTTTTTCACCTCAAGTTGCGACCATACTTGCCATATTACTAGTAGTAGCGATCTTTATCCTATTGTACTACAGATACATGGCACAAGGGTCGACAGATAGCACCCCTCACTTGAGTTAGCAATATATATATTCTCTACCATACCCACTAGCTCGTATGAGATGTTCGGTGTGCGGCTACTTCTTCGACAGAGATGGCACCAAGTGCGTCTCCTGTGGAGTCGCTATAGCTTCTCGACCAGATCTAACAAGTGAAGTCCAGATCAGTGACATCAGGAGCACAGCCACAAACTCCATAGGAGAGCCTTACCTCCAGAGGGCACTACGAATCGAAGAGCCCACCAGTGAGAGACCTCGGAGACTGGAACCTCGTGACTGGGCATCAGGTGCGCTTAAATTTGTGATAACTATGCAGTGGGTAGTCGCAGGGTTAACTGCAATTCTCCTTGGATTCGTAAGAAATGTTGGGTTTATCCTATTCGGGTTCCTGATCCCTCTTTCCGGAGAGGTAATCACAACTCAGGACAAAACTGTGTTCCTGCAGTAATCTTGCTCATCCTCTCCTTCATCACACTGGACGTGTGGATAGCAAGGGGGCTGGGTAAGTACGACACCAACGCAAGGACAGAGGCACTGATGTACTACGCCCTCATGTCTATAGCTGTCCTCTTTAGATACTATATCGCTCTCGTGTTCCCCTTACTATTTTTCCTCATCGTTTTCGATACAGAAACGACCGAGAGGTTCAGGAGGGAGGCACGTAAACCCCGTACAAAGCAAGTCACCTACACACCGAAACGTAATGATCGGCTATTCCTGTGACAGACAATCCCATAAACTGAGAGATAAAGGATAGCGATCAACCTTCATTCAGGTAGCATTATAAACCAAGACAACTCCCGACATCTTGTGAAAGAGCCTGTCCTTTTCTTCCTCCTACTGGCGTCCCTCACCTTCAGCTTGAGTTCCCCCACATCTGCTCAAGTGGACCTTGGCATGGTAGACGTTAGCTACAGACACACAACCAGCACGATCGACTCGTGGAATATCACCCTGAAATTGTACGATCCGGCCACTGTCAAGCCCATCCGGATTGAACTAGCGTCCATCAACCAAGAGCTCGATGCGCAGGGAACCTACAGTTTCTACAACAGAGCATCCTTGTGCAGCATAGACGTCGCACCAAAGACAGCAGACGGAGTACTGAACGAGAGCTCCATGGAGCTAGATCCCAAGGGAATTGAGAGCTGGACGAACAGCAGCCTCCCCCTGAGGACAACTCAGGGTAATGGCTCATCCTTTGAGTGCTGGCCAACCACGTGGAAGACCAGCGCAACCGAGAACGTCGTCCTCACACAGAACCTCAACCTCTCCGTTGGCAACCCCTACGAGGTCTCAGGTTTCGGGGCCCTCATGGGCACGACGATGAACGACCTCAATGTCCCCACGATGAAAGGGAGGACCCAGACAGCTGTGAATTCCATCAGGAACCTGAGGGCAGTCGCCGCGGTGGATCCCTCAACCCCGTGGTCCCCCATCATGGTCGCCTCCCGCCTTGCCTCCCTTGACTTCACCATCGGGAAGTCAGGGACGACGATCCCCGCAGAGGGCAAGTTCAGCGACGCCGAGTTCAAAGGCACGGTCAACGGATTGGACCAGACCATAGCAGGTACGAGAAGGATCGATAACATCACCGAGTACTGGTACGAGCACATCAACGACAGCAACCTTGGATTCAGCGTGACCGGAGACATCTACAACTCCATCTCACTGAACTCAGACGTCATCCACGAACTGGACAGCGGTCTAATCATGACCTCCTCGGTGGTGTCCACCCTGAGGACCAGCACCTCCCTGACATTCGTGGAGGGAGATCCGCTCAAGCCCCTGTCGACCATCACCCTGGACCTTGAGCACGACAGGAGAACCGTCGTCGAGGACGTCATCGAGCGCACCAGCGACGGGCTGGGAGCGGTGCCCACAGACTCGGGCTCGTACCTCGAAGAGGACGATGTCGTGGTCTACAGCGAGACATGGAGCCAAGATACTAACGGACTAGAGTCCTCGATTATCACCAGTGCACCCGTAGGGCTCGACTCGTGGGTGACCGACAACCGTTCCATAAGCCTGACAAGCTCTGCCTCAGGTAAGGGATACAGGACATACACTGCAGCCAGCGACCCGTTCGGTCAGTCTCCTTTCAGCACCAAGGACGAGTTCACAACCTATGGATCGGCCATCATCTCAATCTCCGAGAACGGTAAGAGCCAGTACCTGAACAGCACGAGCTACACCCCGGGATACGCAGGGGGTGACCCGTGGTACGGGACTGGAGTAGTAGGCGGGTACTCAGCATACGACTCTATACTGGCCCCAGCCAGCGATTTTGGAAGTATCCGGGGTTATACCTACGCAGCCCCTTGGGCCAACACCTCGACCACCAGTAGCATCTACACCAAGGCCATACCGCAGGCAAAAGGGGGTGCATCCTCCACCACTGCAATCAACGAGACGAGTGTCTATAGCCTCGAGGGCAAGAACGGTGAGAACTCGCTCTCAATCACCATCGAGGTCTTCCGCACAAGGGACGCTATCACCGGTACAGTCCTCACCGAGAGCGTGACCAAGACGATCTCGGAGTACAGAGTGTTCGGCCCCGGAGACGCACACTTCGGTTCCCTCTTGATAAAGTCAACCGTGACATGGGATCGTGTCCTCGAGTCCAACGACGCCCTCTCCCTGTTCCTCGCGGATGAATCAACGACAGACACGACCACGGACACTACCTCCACGGACATGACGACCACTACGATAATATCGGATGAACCAACAACGTCGCAGGGCGAGACCAAACCCGCCGATACCATCTCCGATGAAACCTCGGTGACCAACCCCCTCCCCGTGCCAATCGTCCCATGGATCGTCGGGTTCTTCATGACCGCTGCGATAGTCAGACGAAGATCGTAGTCACCGCATTCACCCCTTCACAAACATCATCCTTCATTCGCAGTTGCAACATAGTAGACATCCCCTGCACCCAGACAATTCCACATTTACCAACACCAGATTGCAGTTGGTATTCTCAACAGGGACATATTCATAGAATACATTCACAGAGTACATTCCGACCCTCCCATTCAGAAAATCTTTCACTCTCACGACATCTCATTGAGGAGAATCTACATTCCGTGCGCTCACCCAATCAGCGAGACTTGGGACGCTCAGCGAGGTACCACTGCACCGACTCCCTGACCAGCTCTTCCAGCCCCCACTTCGGTACAAATCCAAGTTCCTCCTCGATCCTGCTGGTGTTCAGCTCGGTGTGGCTGGCGATGAACTTTGTAGAGAAACGATTCAGTGGTGTCCTGAACGGGAGCAGCTCCATAAGGAAGGCGGAGGAGTAGGCCATGAAATACGGCATTCTCATCTTCACCCTCCGCATTCCCAGCTCACCGGTGAAAGCGTCGCACATCTCCCTGAACGTGGCGTCGAAGCTCTTGACGTTGTAGATCGCGGGCGACTTGACATCGTCCCTCTTCCTCAGAGCAAGGATATGGGCGTCTGCCACGTCCTCCACATGTGCCCACGGGATGATATTGTTCCCCCCTCTCCGGAGGTACATAACCAGCCCACGTCTAAGATTGGAGATGAAGCTGGGGACGAAAAAGTAGTCGCCCTTCCCGAAGAATGTCGGCGGCCTGAGGGCGATGAAGGTTATACCCCTCTGCTCGCACATCTCCTTGGCGAGATCTTCCTGCTCCTTCTTCGTCGTCTGGTAGTGCCAGAAGGGCCGCTTCGGCTCATAGTCCTCGGTCACGTCTTCCCCAGGTCTGGTCTCGAAGCCGTAAACTCCGTACGTAGAGGTGAGGATCAGGACAGATCCCTCCCTCATTCCCGAGATGAGTGCACGTGTACCCTCAACATTCGCCTCCCTGAACTCCTTGAGCTTCGAGTAGTCGTTGTACAGAGCCGCGATGTGGAGCACGACGTCCATGCCCGCTGCCGCAGCTCTCAGGCTCTCGTGGTCGGTCAGATCACCCCTCACCACCTCGACGTCCGTGAATCTCTCCGCTTTCGCGGGACTGCGGACAACCAGCCGTACGTGGTCAATACCAAGCTCGGACATGACCGAGGGGGTGAGCTTCTCCATAATGTAGGATCCCAAGAATCCGGTGGAACCTGTGATCAGTAAATTAGACATGGCCCCCTTGTCCATGTACTGACTATAAAGGTTGTACTCGGAATAAACTGACGGAAGTTGCAAACCAGTTCCAAGCCCCATATCGCAAGTACAATCCCCGTAAGGCAGCTGTGGTTCACCGTGTATGGCGTAATCCAATCCCCATAAAGCTGCTGTGGCTCACCGTGTTTATCATAATCCAATCCCCATGACCAGCTGGGGACTTCACGCGTAAGCCGCAATCTTGGAGAGAAAGACTTAATCGTTACAGTACCCCAGCGAAGAATACCCAGAACCACTACTGAATACACGCTCCACCCACGGCAATGACGCGCTACACATCAGCACATTTAAGTAAAAATCCAGAAGATGCAGACTTGACAGCTACAGCTGTCAGGACTTGCAGTCCTACAGGTTTGATGAAAGTTAAACCGTTGACTGTGTAAGCTTCGGCACACAGGAGGTACAAATATGGACCATCAAAACATCAAGAAAGCAGTAGAAGAAGTACTTGCTAACTCCAAGGAAAGGAAGTTTGTCGAGAGTATCGACATCGCTGTGGGCCTAAA
>JALWRB010000387.1 GCA_027077875.1 Candidatus Heimdallarchaeota archaeon | reverse complement strand
ATGACCCTGCTTGATTTTCTCATCTCGTGTAGAATACTCTGCAGTAATTCAGTCCTAGCCTTTGCGTCAAGTGATTCTACGATAGGTAGAAAGCGGTTAAGACTGCGATACCCATCAGGACTGAACCGGGACCAATCATTGAGAATTATAGACCGTTCTTTGGATCTCTTCTTGAAATTACAGAGAAGGAGAGTGACAAACGTGACTATATCCCATGACGAATCATACCTTGTGAGTATCTTTAATACCCCTCGAAGATAGTGGAACCTGAGAAAAGGTGAAGCAAGAGGTAGATGGATTACAATTTTTAATTTTCGCCCTTTTACATCCTTAAATTCAATGACATTAAACGGATCTTCTATGTTGTTGAAAGGTCGCTCATCCCATGATAAATCGACATCAGGAGTTTTGATTCCATACTTTGAGAGTGTGTGACTAATCCATTCCATTGTCTCCGTTATTATGTCCACACCCAAGATTATGATATAGGAATAGAAATATGGTGTTATCGAGAAGAATGATTGTAAAGTGGAGGTGGGGCACAACACCGAAGTGCCAGGGAAATCAGAGATCCCTGTGGCCCCACGTATTGTTGTTCAGGATACCTTATAAACTATCCTCAGGGGGTGGGGATTGAAGGAAATTCCTCACCAGGTGCTGGCTCGGGATCATCCCCTCCCATGAGGTACCTAGATCGGGGAACTAGGGTTTTGGGTATCCAGATGGCAAATCCTATCAGGGACAGGATCAGTGGAGCAAGTACTCCTATTCGGTTGTATGCTATTGATAGCATGAACTAATCTATGCCGGAAGACGATCAAGGTCTGAATCTTCCGCACAGAAATAGCTCGTAGAGGTCTAAGAATTCACTCAGGTTGAATCCTTTGATTTCTCGTCTTCCCGTGACCACAGGGAGTAAAATAGTTCAAGCAAGTAGTGATGATATGGGAAATTAGGGTTGAGGAAATAGTATTCCTTGACTCTGGCACGTCGATTTTTAACTTCGTCAGCAGACTTACGTATAAGGAATCCCTTGTCCTCTAAATAATCGAGATCATCCCGAACATTCGTGTGTCGCCGTCCCGGTAGACCAAGTCGGGTGGCAATCTCATTGACGGTGAAGTATTTCTCCATAACCTGCGATCGGACATTTCCTCCTTCTCTGATTCTTTGTTGAATATCAGAGTATATTTCATGGAGAATTGTTTTCTGGTCTTCAGTAAGCCCCTCATATTGTGTAACCAGATCTATAGATTTGAGTCGGAATGGATTGATTGATCTCCGCCAAGACTGAATTGAGGAAAGATCACAGGACTTTGTCTTACGAACGAGATCGGTAAAATTAATAATGTCGAGCGAGTAGAATTTCGGAGCAGCCAGCAATAAATCCCATTGATCGGAGCATCCCAACTCCAATCGCTTGACAATAGTCTTCCTTACCCAAGGCTTCATGTAGACAAAGACACCCTTGTCCCGCTTAAGGAATTCCGGATTGGTCCAAAAATAAAGCAAGGTGAATTGCTTGAAAAATTCATCTAGAGAATCGATATAGGTTCCAGTCGAGAGTTTTGTTTCGATATCAGTGACCAGAGTTTTGGTCAGGGATCTAAGGCAATTTGCGAGGAGAGTGAACGAAACCAAGGTTTTCTCATAATTCTTCCATTGGTTACATTGAACAAATTGTAAGGTTTTGAAGAATGTCCATTTTACGCTATTCGGTAGCAGTATCTCATTGCGGGGTTTCCCCAGTGTACCACGGAGCTGAACGAGTAAGGAGGGCTTGCTAACGATCACTGTTCTAAGTGGGGTAAGGACGTAATATTCACAAATTATGCATGATTCTTTCCCACATAAGTTAGTACGAAGATTGCGTGCAGATGCGATATTATCCACCCCTAGTTCTTTGGTAGCCTTCTTGTCGAAATCCATAAACTGCTGGCTACGTATCAGGAAAACATGACCAAAGTCGAAGACAAACACCCATTCTCTTAGGATTCTTGTTGGGGTACTAGAGAGAACCCTGCTCAATACTGTAGGGATAAGATCTGAGAAGGGTATATTGTTGAACATGCTAGAGGTTTTCTGACATTTGGAGAGATACTCGAATTCTCCAATGGTTTTACTGTTGAATCCCAATGTTTTGAGGGAGTCGACAAGTGTAGTAGAGCAGCTTTTGAAGTAGCTTATCGAGTGGATATATCCTTTCATTTCTCATTCACCTCTAAACTTACTGACAGCCTACCGAATCCGAGGGAGGTATACTCTCCCAACCCGGTCATCGTTGCCAGACCGAGTGCAGTGGGTAAAGCTTCGAGCCCTTCCTCGTTCTCGATGACCAATTGTACTGAGCCCTTGAATCCGGTTATTTGCAGATCTGCATCATGGTACCGGGTGGACTTGAGCTTGAAATGCGGGGTGGAGATCCCCGTTAGTGCCCTGTCCACGAGCTCTTCGCTCTCCTCTTCAGATGACAGTGAGAAGATTGCTCGGTACAGCTCTTCCAAGGTGGGGAACGTTCCCGGGAGGACAACGGGAGTTAGGAACCTCAGCCAGAGACTTGATCCTTTTCTGAGTGGGAGGTCAGGGAGCTTCATATTCTCCACCGAGATCTTGATGAGTGGCACCTCCCTGTCCGAGAATCTCAGAGTGTGGGTCTCACCAGAGAGCATGAGTTCTAGGACTGCCTTCCTCAACCTGCCGTCCCACGAGTAGACCGAGAAGCGGGTTCTGGAATTCTCGCGGGAGAGGGGAGTTAGGGAATACGTGACCCCGTCAAGCTCCCTCCCGTTGATCCCGAGGAGGTGGCAGAACGCACGGTGGATCGCAAAGCCCGTGAACCCCTTGATTCCCAGCCTCTCCTCCCCGAGGATAAAATCAAAGCGAGTTGGTATTTTCATCATCTGTCACCATCGAAGCCATACGAACACCCCCGTACTTAGAGTATATCCTCTCTGGCTCATCTAATTTCCTGAGGCGTATTAGATATATCTTGTCCTCGCCCTTCGTACCCTTCTTTCCTCCTTTCTTGTTGCTGAAGACCCGGTATTGCTTGTGCTTGTCAAGACCGCTGCAGATTCCTTCGATGACCTTCTTGGAGACCTCGATCACATAGAGTCTCACCCGGTTCGGGATGTGGCGGGTCTTCTTCTTGATGTACAGCATCTCTATCAGCTTCTTATTCTCCTCGATCTCGAAGATGACCGGGACCCGGTTGTCCATCTCCTCGATCAGCTTGAACTGCTGGTTGAGGACGGAGAACTTCCCGGTAAGGTACTCTTCGAGGAGACAGGATGATCTCCTCTTCTGCTTGACCTTCCTGAAGTATCCCTCGGCCAGCGCTGAGATCTCGGATTCTTTAATCTGTGAGTCATAGTCTAGAAGCATAGACTTGGTGGTCTCGAGGTTCACCTGCAGTTTTCCGTAGACTTGGTAGGCGAATCTACTGCCGCCGTCTGCAAGAGAGACGAGCACTACTTCCCCTGGATCCTCCAA
>JALWRB010000386.1 GCA_027077875.1 Candidatus Heimdallarchaeota archaeon | reverse complement strand
AGCTCCTTTGATTTTCTGCAGACACACGTGATCAACATGGACGATCACAGGTTCTACGTCCCTGCTACATTGCCCAACACTCTGGGTAGGTTCAGGCGTTTGATGAATGTGAGAGGTATTAGCTCCATACCAGTATTGGTAGGACCGTATCCTGGCTACATCATTAATCAGGAAAGCATGATATTCGCACATTCTCTGTGGTCATAGGAAAATATAGAGTAAGATTATATATCAGCATGTGCTCTAGACTAATTGTCGATGATGACAAACAACCTCATTAGAACCAGCGTCTACTGTTCCGGATGCAGGGCCACAAAGTTCATCGAGCTGAAAGAGAGCGATATCCCCAACGATGGTAAGATTAAAAGAAAGGCTCTGTACCACGAGAATCATGTCCTCACTATGGACATAGATTCCAATGGGGTAATCAGGGGAGAAACGGTCATCGATGTTATTCGGAACCCTTTGATGGAGCTTGTGGAAAGTGTTACAGACGAGCTATGTCGAATAAATGAGGAGGGCATTGTACCTGTTCAGATCGACATCTACACAAGCAACCACAACCTCCACAGGTTGATGGAGACCATTATTTCCAACGTCTTCAGGCATGCCATCGGTCTTGAGTCGGAGACAAGAGTCAACATGAAAGTCGAGTCGAAGGAGGACAGGACATATCTATATGGTGACACCCTAGAGATCATGGTCGGCCCCTATCTCTCGACTACACCCGACGAAGACGAAGTTCAGAGAGGAATCATCCTGGATATCCGTGAGGCGGAATCTAACCACCTTGACATAGAGAAAACCCTCTCGGACTACTCATGGGTAGCTCTTCTTATACCACGGGACAAACGTGAAGGGTACCAGAACGCTTTCTCCTCCCTCCTTCAAGCCCAGGGGAAGCCCTATTTCATTGAGTCACTGTCCAACGAGACCATGTATGAGCTGTTCGATTTCGTTGTGGCAATGACGAACGCACTTTACTGACTCTTTCGACGAAGAACAAAGATCGAGATGAATGCAAACAGGACAATTGCTATGGGGAAAGGAGCACTCTCTGTGGAGGAATTTACAGGATTGGAGGAAGAAGAAATGGAAGAATCTGATGCAGAGGTGGAATCTGTTGTGGAGGTGGTACTTGATGTGGAGCTAGCAGATGAAGCCGAAGAAGTATTGGAAGAAGCAACAGCTGCCTGTACCACAAGATCCGCCTTCATCGAAGGATGGTAATCGCAAGTGATGGGAAGTGTCTGCTCCGTCACTGGAGCAGTATAATTTACTGACCCAGACTTACCTCCCCCAAGGTCGAGAAGCTTGTCTCCATTCACAGTGAAGGTGTGGGGGACGGAGTCCTTGTTGGTTACCTCAAAGGTTACAGTCTCTCCCGGCTCTAACGTTATAGGATTGGGGGTGTACTTTAATCCAGAGATCTCCACGGTGATCACTCGATTTGTCTGAACCGGTTCATCCGAACTGGCTGTGAAAGAGAAGATACTCAGTAGTAATAGACCACTAATAATAAGGAAAATCCTTACTTTCATGTCATCATATCTAATCAAGTATTATAAATATACTCGCTAATATGAGTCAGTATAGTTTGTCATATTTAGAAAACGATGTACTGAAAACAAGTTGAGATAGACCAGTGGGGAATGAACGTATTTCTATCAGAAGTTCCTTATTATGGGATGTATATCAGAGAAGTAGTGCCAAGCTTTGATTTTGTTAGGCTGGGGTTAGCAGTCCCCTTGCAGCAACTTGGGAATGTAAGACTCAACCTTGAAAACCACCGGAGGATGATTGAGGAAGCTGTAGATAAAGGAGTCCAAGTTCTCTCATTTCCAGAAATGTCACTCACGGGGTATTCTCTCGGAGATCTCTTTCACCAGCAGATTCTGCAGGAGAGTGTGCTGGATGCAATCTATCAGCTCTCCAAGATTGCCGAAGAGAACAGAACTCTATTCTTTGTAGTGGGCGCGCCGTTCATCTACCAAGGCACCCTGTACAATACAGCCTTGGTATATGGGGATGGGAAGTTGCTAGCAATTATCCCAAAGTCATACCTCCCCTCGTACGATGAGTTCAAAGAGAGTATTTACTTTCATCCCGCACCTGACAAGACAAGAACGATAAAAGTTAGGGGAATAGATAACGAGGTGGTTTTCGGGACACAGGTGATCTTTGAATGCAAGAATGAGAGAAAGCTCAGAATTGGTATCGAGATCTGTGAAGATCTCTGGGCGGTCATACCCCCAAGTCAGAAGCTTACCCTGAACGGAGCATCCATCATCCTCAACCTCTCGGCGAGTAACGAGCTGGAGGGAAAGTCAGACTATCGCAGAGGGTTGGTCAAGTACCAGTCTGACCAGTGCAAGACGATATACGCCTACACATCCTGCGGAATCGGAGAGACCACTACCGACATTCTCTTCTCAGGGCAGACAATGGTTTATGAGTCGGGAGATCATATCGCAGAGCTTCCTCAATTCTCCTTTGAGAATTCAATGCTCGTAACCGACGTGGACGTGGGGAGAATTGAGAACCACAGGATCAGAGATACCGTATGGGCAGAGTCCGTTAACCATAAGAACCACACTGACTTCACCAAGGTTGAGTTCTCCACAAAGATACTGGAGATAAACGGTCAGAATCTTCTGAGGAGGTACGACAAACACCCACTTGTCCCGAAACAGAGCGAGAGATTCGAGGAGATATTTGACATCCAAAGGCATGCACTCGCCCTGAGAGCAAAAAGGGCAAAGGCCGACAAGTTCGTTATCGGAGTTTCAGGCGGTGCAGACTCCAGCTATGCCTTACTAGTGTGCGACGGTGCCCTCGAGCTACTAGGTTGGGGCAAGAACAGAATCATTGCTGTGACCATGCCTTCGGTTGGGACCTCAGATCGTACCCTCTCCAATATCAGGGAATTGACAGACACCCTCGGTATAGAGCTCTACACCCTCGATATCACAGAGCAGGTCAAGATCTCGCTCGCCCTCATTAACCACGATGGATCGCCAGATCTCACGCTGGAGAACACCCAAGCGAGGATTAGATACACCAATCTCTTCAATATCGCCAACAGGGAGAATGGGATTGTCGTGGGTACTGGAGACCTCTCTGAGCTTGCCTTAGGATGGATGACCTATGCAGGCGACCACCTCAACCACTACTCGATCAATGCAGGTGTATCTAAGACCCTTGTCCAAGCACTACTAAAGTGGTACGCAACGGAGAAGCCCAAACTTTCTGAACCCTTGACCTCTATCGTCGAGACGCCCATTTCCCCAGAACTCCTCCCGCCCGAAGAAGGGCAGATATCCCAAAAGACGGAGGATATCCTCGGACCCTATGAGGTGCACGACTTCTTTCTCTATCATTTCATGACTAACAGATTCCCTCCGAGGAAGCTGTTGTACATCGCCAGTCAGACATTTGAGTACTCTGTTGAGGATATCAAGAAATGGCTACGGACATTCATCACTCGATTTTTCAAGAACCAATTCAAGAGGAGTGCATCACCAGATGGAGTCAAGATTGGATCAGTCTCACTTACACCAAGGTCACAGTGGAGGATGCCAAGCGATGCTCAGGTAGATACATGGCTGGAAGATTTGGAAAAGTACTAGACGGAGACTTAGCTTATCAAGACAATTCTGTGAGATTGTGGAAAGAGATTTATACATTCGACAACAACACTATATTATGTCTGAGGAAAGCGAAGATTACAAATGGATACAGTCAAGGTATGAGGCCTGTATCAACGGCGAGATATCCGAGGAAGAGTATATGAAGGATCTAGAGGAGTACAAGCGAAGACTAGGCACTCAAGCTGAAGAAGCGAAGGATACAAGCAGCTCCGATGCAAAACCTCACACGAAGGTGAGATCCACGTCGATTGCAGGATTGAGAAACAAGCTCCTTGAAGAACTCAAGAAGGACTGAACTGAACTGTATGATATTCTTTTTTAAAGCAGAATAAATTCTCGATTCGTAGGTAATCATGAGTGCAGAACAAGTAATTGTCAAGCTGTTAGCTGACGGAGGTGAGACGAAACCTAGTTCAGCCATATCGTCTCAACTAGGTCCAACCGGTGTCAATATCGGACAGGTCATCGCTGAAATCAATAAGCAGACCTCAAACTATAAGGGAATGAAAGTCCCAGCAACTGTCATTGTCGACAAGAAGACCCGTACCTTTGAGTTGGAGATTGGTATTCCACCAGCTTCCGCCTTGATCAAGAAGGAGGCAGGAATCGCTAAGGGTTCTGGCACACCACAGAACAACGATGGTGGTGACATCACTTACGAGCAGGTCATCTCGATTGCTAAGTCGAAAAGACCCGACCTGATTGCAGCATCTTTGAAGACTGCAACACTTGAGATTCTCGGTACCATGAACTCGATGGGTGTCACATGTGAAGGTGTGGACGCGAAGGAATTCCAAGCAAAAGTCAAAGCTGGCGAGTTCGACGATACCTTATCCAAGCACGATAACTAGATCCCCTGTAGTTTATCCCCATCTTTTTATCACGAAAAACAGGAGTATTGTTCGTAGATGAAACTTCAGATCGAGGAATTTTTTGACCATCACACGATGAGTGTACACCTCAGGGAAAACCAGCCTGTCTATGCCAAGCGAGGTCGCCCCGGAGAGTGGAGCCTTGTCCCGCTTTCCGAGGAGATTCTGACGTACGATGACGTGGCAGAGTTAGCGGATGAGATCCTCGAGTACTGTGACAACAACGATGACGGGATGATCGAGGACGACTGGGAGCAGGCCCGGATCATCCAGCTCCGGAACTTCAGGATCGTAATAACCACACCCCCGTTCGCAGATGCCCTCGAAATTACCGCCGTGAAACCAACGATGCAAAAATCACTGGAGAGCTACTCCATAAGTCAGAAGCTGTTCTCACGACTGACCTCCAGCGCAGAGGGTATCCTCATTGCAGGTGCTCCAGGAGCAGGAAAATCTACCTTTGGGGCAGCCCTGGCAAGCTTCTATGCCAACCAAGAAAAGATTGTGAAGACAATTGAGAAACCAAGGGACCTCTCCGTTGACGAGAGGATCACTCAGTACACCATGCTGGATGACAACCCCGAAAAGACCGGTGACATCCTGTTGCTGATGCGTCCAGACTACGTGATTTACGATGAGGTGAGGAAGTCTAGGGACTTCGAGGTCTTCAGTGACCTGAGACTGTCGGGGATTGGTCTGATAGGAGTAGTTCACGCCACGAAGCCGATCGACGCCATACAGCGATTTGTCAGCAGGATAGAGCTGGGGATGATCCCCTCAATTATCGACACCGTGATCTTCATAGACAAGGGTGAAATTGGTGCGGTACTGTCTCTGAAAATGACAGTGAAAGTCCCTAGTGGGATGAGATCTGGAGATCTGGCGAGACCTGTAGTTGTGGTCAGCGACTTCCTGAACCAGGACAGGCCGGTGTACGAGATGTTCACATTTGGTGAGCAAATCGTCGTGGTCCCTCTTGGCACACCACTCAAGGGGGCAAAAGAGTTCAAGTCGATAAACCTTGACGAGATCAAAAACGAGATATCGTACTTCCTTGACACAGACAAAATCGAGATAGAGCAGATAGGCCGGAACACTATTAGGGTGTACCTCCCCCAGCCATTGGTTAAGACTTTCATTGGGAAGAGGGGGAATCAAGTGAGAGAGTTCGAGAGCATGTTTGGAGTGTCAATCGATGTGGAATCCCTAAAAGGGAAGTCTCTCACTAGGACCCAAGATATCGGTCCTGAGGTAAAAGTCATAGATGAGAGGAAGCACCTAGTTCTGAGTATTGGGAGCAAATACGGAGGTAGGGACATCGACCTCATCTTCGGGTCACAGATCATCATGACTGTCACGGTTGACTTCTCGGGACATATCCGGCTCTCGAAGAAAAAGGGCCCTACCAAGAAGCTGATGAAGCTGCTACAGACCTCGGACTACCCACTTACCTTTCGAGTTCGAGAATAATCTATCGCAAATAAAATAACGGCAGGAATAAGTCAGTATCTATTGACTTCTCTTAATCACTTCACCGTAGCAGTACTATCAGCGGATTCCGAGATCCGAAACATGGTCGGAAAAGCTTGGGGTAAGAAGGGCACATCGACCGACATCACGCTTTATTCAATAGCAAAACCAGTTGTTCAGACGACAGTTGTGCCCGAGACCTATCCCCAGAAACCGCTATCGCTGGCGATCGCTGCGCACATGTCAGATATCGTCGTACTCGGGGTGACGACAGCTGGTATCGACAGCTATGTAGGAGAGATGGCCATACTGGCAGACTGTCTCCAAATCCCGGGGATCCGTGCAGTTATCGGTGAGTCAGTCGCTGGTTACGAGAGCTACCAAGAGCAGATGGAAAAAGTGTTCTCCAAGCTCAACGTGGGAAGATATGAACAGGCAATGGTTGACAACCAAACACTTGCTGTCCTGAGGGAGAAGGTGCTAGACATCCTGAGCAACACAGATCTGGGCAGGGGAGACAAGGACGACACCCTCATTATCGAGACCGACCACGCATTCCCAGTGCAGGGTGTTGGAAGTGTAATCCTCGGGACAGTAAAGTCGGGAACGGTTAACAAGGGTGAGAAGGTCAAGATATTTCCCGGAGGTCACGTAGGAACCGTCAAGTCAATCCAAGTGAATGATGTAAATGAGAATTCTGCAGGTCCGGGCACCCACGTCGGAGTAGCACTCCGCGGGATACTGGACAAGAACCTGAAAAGGGGATCAGTTATCACCAGCACCGAGACGGACGTGGAGGAGGTCACCAAACTGGATATAAAGGTTAAGCCTGCAGCTTTTGGCACCCCTTTGGAGAAGGGGATGAAGATCCACATCCTTGCTGGATTGGCTGACAGCCCAGCTACAATTGAAGAGGTTAGCGAAGGCGATGAATGTCTTCGGATTAAATTGACAACCGAAAAGGAGATTCCCTATCACCCCTCACTCCGCATCACCCTCTTAGATCTTAATTCGAAGCAGAGAATATTAGGGAGCAAAATTCAAGAGTAATCTGGCGCCGTGGATTCTTCCAAATTTGATTATGTGAGACGGTATACCCATTTTGTGCACCAGTGAACAAACAATGCCTATAAATCAAGATTTGAAAAATCAGTTCAAGTAAGTTTGAACAGTGCAAGATGAGGAATTTTCCAGCATTCAACATGAATTGAATCGTCTACAGGGCAAGAGTATATTCGCCCACATTGACCAAATACTTAAATAGGACTATGAGAATGACAGAATTGTAACTACGGTGGACAATAATTGAGAACGTATCTCAAAAATAATTCTTTGTTCAGTAGTGCACAACAACAGGTGAATATTATGTCCAAAATCCATCTCCCCAAACTACCAAAATCATCCAAAACCTTGATCAACGCGCTGGCTGAGAGCTCACCCCTCACCCAAAAGCAGCTGATACTCAAGGTGGGGATGCCGGCAAAGACGGTACGGTACGCCCTCAAAAGGTTGTCCGAAGAGAGCGTCATCACACAAATCCCGAATCTAGAGGACATGCGAAGTATATACTACACGCTAAATCCAGATCTCTCTCCCATGGAGCTTGACGCACACATTGAGTCTGCACGAGAGCTGGTTAGCGCATCCACATAGTTATATTCACCCACCAATGACAGGATTAGGAATGTCCTCCCGAATGAGCAGTTCAGCTCGAAAGACCAAAGTCATCACATTACTCTCTATGTACCCTAGGTCATTTTCCATCAAGGAGATCATCGAGTACTACGGTTCTCTGGGAATCCACCTTAATAGGAACAGCCTACGTAAGACCCTCGATGAACTGGTCACCACTGGCAGGATTAAAGCAACCAAGGCATCAGCAGACAAGAAGGGGAGGAGGTACTACCTCGGGGAGATAGCCGATATCTACAGGAAGATCGCGGAGACCGTGTCCGACAAGCAGTCACTTCTCAATATAGGCTATAATCTCACCCCTACGATACAGTTTGAGACAAACCACGAAGGTAAAAGCCTTGTAGATATCCTCAACACTAACCTCATTCAACTGATGATTCACTATCCATTCATGTCAGTCGAACATGGTGAGAACGGAGGATTGAGGGTGAAGTCAAGGTTTGAAGTGATACCTATTGACGACCATTCAGCAACCATCAGGGTATCACCCTGCCTATGTAAAGGTGAAGAAGCTTACTCCAATGCCTGTTCCATCGTAGCCGGATCTCTAAAGCGATTCACTACTGGTGTTCTCGACCCATCCGTAAATGTAAGGTGGAGCAATAAACGAAGGGGAGATAACCCTGCCTGTGAATTCACAGTAGAGGTGAAAATCAAGGTAGCTCAGCAATTGGGGATCAAGAGAGTAGATCTTGACGACCCTGCAGAGCGTGAAAGAGTTATTCCTGGTCTTTAGATTTTTCGAAGGTTATAGGAGTTCTAAGCTCTGGAACATAGGTATTCTCAGGTCCTATAAAGCCTTGAATTGCCTCTGCGTTCTGGACATCTGAATGGATAATCACCGAGTTCTTCGCACCAGATTCCGTCACCAATCTCTGGATACCATCTGCAGACGAATGACCCGAGAACCTGAAGCTCATGATCTTTGCTTTGATGTCCACTGTGACAGTGTTGCCCCTGAAGTCAGCACTCAATTCCACCTTCCTCTTCCCTTCCAGAATCTCCCTTCCGAGAGTACCCTCGGCCTGGTAGCCTACGAAGGTCAGTATGTTGTTCGGATCAGTACCGTGATTCCTCAGATGAAGGTGCATTGGTGATGGCATGAGCATTCCCGAGGTAGAGACGATGATAGCGGGCTCGTTGCTCGACCCCAAGTGCCTCCTGAAGTCGTGTGGACGATCATAATTATCACTCGTTATCGGGAAGATGTTCTCATAGTCGAAGGGTGAAGACCTCCCCTCCTTTCTCAGACGATCTAGCAGAGCTGTATCCACCCAGTCTGGAGTGAGGTACCGCTCGGTTATCGCATTCATCTTGTTTATCATTCCATCCACAAAGATCGGATAGTCCTTAATGTGCTCGGTCAGGAGGATAAGGAGTTCTTGACTTCGCCCCACAGCGAAGGTCGGGGCCAAGACTTTGTGACCTCGGTTCAAGGTGTCGAGGGCCTCAAATATGTATTGGCGATTGGCCTGAGTCCTCTTGGGAACCTCCCCACATCCGTTTGTGCCCTCGGATATAATCAGGTCAATGGGCTCTTCGAATTCAGGCATATGATAGCCGTTGAAGAGTGGAGTGACATTGTCGTTGATATCACCGGTGTAAAGGATTCTGTACCCATCCCAGTCTATGACCGAGATTGCAGAGCCCAAGATATGACCTGCGTTGTAGAACTCGAGGGTGATGTCGTCCATGATCCTCGTCCTTTTCTTGTACTTGAGGGTCTCGGTGTGGTAGTAAGCTTCTTCTAACGCATCCTCAGTCCAGTATCGTTCACCCTCAATCTTTAAGTGGTCTTTCCACAGCATCAACGAGACGTCAAGTGTCGGTTCGGTCATGTAGGTCTTCCCCTCAAAGTCGTTCTGGTAGAGTGTGGGAATATATGCCGAGTGATCCACGTGAGCGTGGCTCAAGATGATGCTATCGATCTCAGGAGTGTGGTTGATCAACCCCTCGGGGGGTAATGATACATCGTCAGGTCTTAGTTTCAGACCTGCCTCCAAAAGTAGAGTTCTGTCGCGATCCTGCACAATAAATGCAGATCTACCCACCTCCCGTGCGGAACCGTATGCGATAAATTCAAGTTGCCCATCATTGAGCCGGTTCCTTGTAAATTCTAGATGCTCGACCTGAGGTCTGTTGGCCGCTTTAACGACGGTCTTGGACCTCTGTCGAGACTTTGATCTATGTCTAGACATTCTTATTCTAATCTAATCTATGAAAATCATAATTTTTAAATATAGATATAGTCTCAATTCCTGAGAAAATTATGTGTGATTTTGTGGAGAGGCACTTAGTATTTGAGATATACTCCAATCAAGTTTAACGCGCTTTATTAATTCGAAGGGTAAATACTTAATTGTGGATAAAAAAAAGGATATGTTCGGTGCATTCGGGAAATCGCTAGACGACACGAGACAGGACGCTAAGGAGAGACGTCAGAGCATTCTGAGAGAGGGATTAGAAAAACGCAAGAAGAAACTGAGGAACATAAGTTCGCTCAAGATCTTCGAAAGGGTAGAAATCATCAAATCTGAAGTAGGGCTCGACCCGTATTCTGCCATAGGAGAGAAGATCAAAAGTCCGAGGTTCAACCGACAAGGATACTTGGATAAGATGAAAATGCAACTACTCAGAATTGGTAACGAGGAGTTGGACAAGAACTACAGAGTCATCACACTTGACTTCCTCGAGCAGTACTTTAAAGAAACGAGGAAGAATTGGGAGATAAGAGAGGGCGATATCCGTGAGGCACTTGAGCAACTCAAGAAGGAAGGTCTCATAGCCAAGATCACAGAGAACGACGGAAAGACCCTAGTCTATTTCTCCGCAATCGAACTTAGCAACGATGTGGAAAAGATCCTTTTCGCCGCTTCAGGAGTCGGAGAACTAACAGTCGACCAGTTGATCTCCGTCACAGGTTGGGACAAATCAAGACTCGAAGACAGGCTATCCCACCTTGAAAAAATGGGGCTACTGGTAAGATTCGATGAGTACGTTGTCTTCCCCACACTCTCGTAAATTACCGCAGTTCATCTCCCACATTACTTGAATAAATGTTCAGGCTCAATAATCCTTAAGTAGGAATTCATTCCATAGTAGAATGTAACTTACAGGTATGGTCCACATGGCGAACGACGACCCAATTCTCAATTTTATCGATTCATTACCCGTTCAGGGCATGTCACTAGGAAATAAAGTAATTCTTCTGACAGTTGTGCTCTCTGTGATTCTGGCCGCTATCATGACCCTCATCTCGGTCTACTCCTCAAGTAGAAAAGGAGGAGCAAAAGCTGGTGGGAATGGTCATCAGATGAGATACCAAGCTCTCAAGAACGATGAGGACAAGTCCATGGCGATTAAGATTGATCTTGATGCCCTCTACATTGCACAAGAGAACACTGAGGAGGCTCACAACAGAGGAAAACTTAGCTCTGGTTCCTACTATAAACTGATCAAGCTCTACGACACCGAGATTAAAGTCCTGG
Source organism: Candidatus Heimdallarchaeota archaeon (assembly GCA_027077875.1). Lineage (GTDB taxonomy): Archaea > Asgardarchaeota > Heimdallarchaeia > Heimdallarchaeales > Kariarchaeaceae > S139-21. The sequence goes on along the minus strand of JALWRB010000386.1, from coordinate 2,255 downwards.
AGAACAAACTCTCTGAGATGGGTGAGAGCTACAATCAGGATGAATTTGATGCAGCAGAGGAGGTTCAGGAGGTCGTCTCTGAATTCGAGGATCTTACTCAGGCCGTCCCTGCTAACAAGCCTCCTGCAAGAACAGCAGATCCATTTATGCCCAAAGTGCAAACTCCACCTGTCATCCCCCCGGTCACCGCCAAGACAGATGTGAAAAAGACCGCGCCGGCACCCGAGTCATTCCAACCACAGGTTCCAACAGTGGCTGAGTCCAAGGCACCACCCATGCCAGGGGGGAAGCCAGTTGCACCACCACCACCAAGCGGGAAGGTCAGTATACCCCCTCCACCATCGGCTAAACCTGCAGCTCCTCCAGTTAGTCAAAAATCATCCATACCTAGCCCTGCAAGTATTAAGCCAAGCATTCCCTCACCGCAGAAACCCGATCAAGTAACATCAGTCTCACCATTTGAAGCACAGAACCCCATGGCGGGACAACAGGAGGATAAGGACAAGTTCGCACAGTCCACCAGTATTGCAGCTCTTAGAAGCGACATGCTCAGAGAGCTAGCGAGGCTTCGAAAATACATCGACGAGGGCGAGGACGAATAACCTCGAAATATTCTATTCTCAACTAGACCAATTAAAACCCAATATAGAATTACATTCGCTCATACCCCTACTGGCAATATGTAACCGATCTTGCCATAACCAGCTATTATCAGGGACTACTCGTGAAGGGGAAATACAGATAGGACACAACTGAAGAGAATAACTTGATGAAAGAAATAGATTTATGATAAATCGATTGGAAGAGTTAAAGCGATAACTAATGACTGGAAAACAGGGGTTATAATTGTCGTTTAGTGGACGCTATGCGCAATTTTACTCCCTACGCCTTCTGATCAGCACGACAGCGATTATAGAGGACGAGAGGATCACTGGTGCAGTAGACTCCGTCGACACCTGAGTCTTAGCTTCTGTGAGGGTGAATGCACCCTGCAGTTCAAGTCCGTAGTAAATGTCACGCACTCCGTCGAACGGAGCGCGTAATCCACTGTACACCTCTTGCACAAGAGAAGTCAGGTTGGTTCTGTACGTCTCGAATGTTTGCGTTGTAGCATTCAGTGCTGGAAGTGCAATCTGATACATTTTGGCTAGTAGTGCGTCAGACGTCCCTATCCCAATTGAGAAGTCGCTGTATGAACCTTCATCAATAAGGGAGGAGAAGTCGTCGTATCCCTTGGATTTGACAAGATCAACCTTGTCAGGATCTGCATCTGATGACTTGATAGCATTGGAGATGTGATCCCTCATCCCGTACACGTACTGGGCGAAACCGAACGGATCGGAGTAGGTCGTGACCTCACCGTCACCATTCAAATCTTGGGAAGATCCGAACATAACATTACGAACTGCCTCAGCCAGAACCTTCAGGTCGTCGAGGGTGAGGATCCTCATGGACAGAGAGTTCAGACCATCGATTGCACTCATAGCTCCGATAGCGAATCCTTGGTTGTCAAGCGGGGCAGGTTGTCCGAATGTCCAGTTGACGTAGACATGTTTGAGGTGAGACCAAGTTCCACGGGAGACATTGATCGTGCCTATTACGGTGCTCTCATCACCATCCGCTAGCACTATATCGAGTACATTTCCAAAACCAATGATGTTCTCGCCGGTGTCTACGAGACCCTTGGAAAGTCCGATCTCTGCACCCTCACTATTCACCAATCTGAGAGACAGGTTACCCAGTGATTTGTCAATAGAGTAGCTGACATTCAACGTATCAGAGTGGATAGAGCCACCTGCGATGTTCATCTCGACATGGACGACAACATCTGTCTGTGCAGTGGTTGAAACAAGCAAGAATAAAGCGATAATTCCCGTCCACAGTACTTTTTTCATTGTATTGCTTGGTCTGGTACACCTAGAAAAATCTATTGTTCACACATACTTCTCAAAGAGGAATTCTACCATTGTTTCGACCTTTGTCCTGAACTCGTCTGTGACCCTCCCCGTACTGAAGACTTCCTCGAAATTTTTGGAGATGTATTTTCCGAGCTTTTCTCCGAGGGCACGGATATTTTTGTCATTAGCAGTCGCCCAGATAAGCACCATCATGGTCACACCCGCATTTGGTAGCTTCTCCTTGATCACGATAATCTTCGAGTCGCCCGCTTCCAGCAGGTTGAGCTCAGAGCTAGTGATTTCTCCGATGATACTGTTAATACCCGCGAAGGCACCCCCGGCTAGGTCGACATCACT
>JALWRB010000385.1 GCA_027077875.1 Candidatus Heimdallarchaeota archaeon | reverse complement strand
GAGGAGTTCACGAACCTGCTGGATCAAACCGTGGAGCTGGCTGCGAGCGACGTCCCTGAGGAACAGGCGATACAGTCACTGGGAGAAGGCTGGGTGGCGGAGGAGGCATTCTGCATGGCCGCTTATGCCGTGCTCAAGCACCCCGAGGACCACGTCGCTGCCGTGAGACTCAGTGCCAACATAACGGGGGACTCGGACTCCGTAGCAGCAATTGCAGGGGGAATTGTGGGGCTCAGGTCAGGCTTCCCCGAGGAGTGGGCAGGAAGGTTGAGACGTGCAGATCTACTCGAGGAGTACGTCCGCAGGATCGAACGAGCGCTGTGAGCACCACGATCCTCTACCACCCCTCATTCGATGGACAACTTCTCAGCATCTCCTACCCGCTATAGGTCTCCACGCAGTGTACCCACACGGTGTACCTATACAGTGACCCCCTATTTCCGGTTTCGATGATCGGAGGTAAATCGAATGCACGCCTGACTACCTGTGCACCCGAGGCGTTAGGGTGTAACTCAACCTTGCCCTCGACACACGGTACTTGCGATGGAGTCTGTTAATGTAATACTCTGTCACAAAGTCTATCACGCCCAGCGTCTCACTCCGTTGTGAAGCCCGACATAGGCAATGCCTTACTTTGTCACAAAGTCTGACATCAGATCACTCTAGCTGTGGAAGATTTTTATGCGGGATGGGTAAGGGATACTCGTGTCCCTCAAGGATCAAATCCGGCTACAGAACGACCACTGGAGGGAGCCTCTCGTCTTACCCAAATTCCGAAGATCACTGTTCCCACAGCTCGTGAGAGCACTGGAAGAGCCGTTCATCACCACACTTGTTGGCCCCAGAAGAGTGGGGAAGACCACATTACTCAAGCAGTTGATGAATCACATCATCGAGGAGGAGAGACTCCCTGCGAACCGTGTGCTCTACTTCAGCCTTGACCTCTACTCCACCGACCTGCTGTCGATCCTCAACACATTCAGGGAAGAAGTCAATGCCTCGAAGAACGACAGATTCGTCCTGATCTTCGACGAGATTCAGTACCTCCCGGACTGGGCATCGCACGTCAAGCTACTGTACGACAATCTCCCAAAATCCAAGATCCTCATCAGTGGTTCCTCCTCCACAGAGCTTCACAGGGGCAAGGAGAGTCTCGCAGGCCGAGAGGTGAGATACGACCTCCCACCACTATCATTCGCAGAGTACCTGAACTTCAGTGGCAGAAAGCCGGGGACAGAGCACCTACGTGAAGTTGACTACATGCACTACATGGATCACCAACTCCCCGACCTCGTGAAGACGCACACCGATGAGAGGAAGTATGTGGGGTCACTCGTGGACAAGGTCATCGACATAGATATGCGTAAAATTCACAACATCAAGGACACAACGCCCCTAAACTCGATATTCTCAATCATCTCACAGTCCCCAGGAGAAGTGATTATCGCACGGGACCTCGGGAGCCAGATGGGACTGGATGCACGCACGGTGAAGAAATACCTCATGTTCCTCGAACAGTCACTCCTCATCCGTAAACTCTATAACTTCTCAGGAAATGCACGGAAGACCGAGAACCGTCATAAACGCTACTATCCGTACTACACCACGCTCCACTGGTACACACGTCAACCCGATCTGGGAAGGAAGGCAGAGACGGAGGTCGCCTTCCAGCTAGAAGCCGAGTACTTCTTCAACAACAGGGGCAGAGAGATCGACTTCATCGTGGGTAAGGAACTTGACGTTGGGGTCGAGGTCAAAATGCGGAACAACGTACGCAGAAAGCACCTCAGACCACTCATCGATACCCATCTACGCAGGAGATTTGTCGTCACGAAGCACGAGACCTCTCTTGAGCCGGGTACAAAAGATGCAGGAGTTACGGCAGTACCACTGCACAGAACCGAGAGCATCAGACAGCAACTCGATTCCTGAGGCAAAAGCTTTCAAACTCCCCCCGTATCGGTCACTCATGTTAAAGAGCGTGAACCCCGAGGACATCGAGTCCGCACGGGCGTACGACAAGATGATCCCGTGGAAACCACGGCTGAAACGCGAGGTCCCGTTCCTCGTTGAGACCCTGCCAAAAGGACTGATCCTCGACGTCGCCTGTGCCACAGGTAGGCACTCCTTCGAGCTGGAGAAGCACGGATACAGCACCGTCGGAATAGACATCTCGGCAGCAATGATCACCGTCTCCGCAGAGAACGCCGATGAACTGGGATCCAAGGCACGCTTCCACGTCACGGACGCAGCGGCCAAGGACTTCCACGCACAGCTGGGGGAACAGCCGCTGGTCTACGACGGGGCGATCATGCTCGGAAATGCCATAGCCAACACCGAGAACCTCCACAACGTCAAGAAGGTGCTGGACAACGTGATGTCCGTGGTCAGACCCGGCGGCGTATTCGTCATGCAGACCATCTACAGACCCTTGAGACCCTATTACCTCCCCCTCCGCAAGTCGGGTGAGTACATGCTCCAGCGGATCATGATCCCTGTAGGAAGAGAGAGGCAGGAGCCACACAACGTGGAGCTGAACGTCAACGTCATCGACGAGGGCTACGTCAACCAGTCGGTGGCGAACCTCTACATGCTGACGAACGACGAGCTCAGGGAGTACGCAACAGCCGCAGGCTGGAAGGTAGAAGCCGTGTACTCCTCGTACAGCAAGGATCCCGAGAAGATGGAGGACGGTGCTACAGCCGTGTGGGTGCTCCGACGCCCAGATCTGGAACTGTCCGAGCAGACCCGTCAGATCCTCGGAATCCCCGATAGTGATATACAGGCACGAGCCCTGCAAATCTGGGAGGACGTCAAGAGGGTCAGACCCTACCGCTCAATGCAGAACTTCAAGTTCCTGCACCCCAGGGTGAGCGATAACCCGTTCTTGGAGGAGCTGGTACAGAGGAAGAGCGTGCTGGATATCGGGTGCGGAGTGGGGGCAGACATCCGCTACCTCAGGTACAGAGGAGTCCCCCAGGTGGACGGTCTGGACATCACAGACGGTTTCATGAAGCAGGGGGAGCGGCTCTTCGATCCACACGACGGCAGGCTGCTCGTCGGTGAGCTCGGCGGACAGCTGAAGAACCTGCAAGGAGAGCCAGAGGAGCTCGGGAAGTACGACGCGGTGCACGCAGGATCGGTCATCCACCTCGTGGAGCCGGAGGAGCTTCATAAGTTCCTCAGAGCGGTCAAAGAAGCCCTCAACAGCGATGGAGTCTTCGTCGCCCGCACCATTGCTGGCGAAGAGATCCAAGAGGCAGACGGGGAGCTCAGAGCGATTCTGTCAGTCAAACGACTGAATGAGATGCTAGAGGAAGCAGGATTCAACAACGTCCAGTGGCAGAAGGCAGAGAGAACGCTCAAGCGTGCCTCCGACGCCCGAAACTACGACGTCTACTATCTCAAGGCGAGTGTCCAGAAATCCTGAAGAATCTTGAACACAAGGTGATTCTGACGGGGAGATTCCAGACATATCATGAGAATCCGTACAATTTCGGT
>JALWRB010000384.1 GCA_027077875.1 Candidatus Heimdallarchaeota archaeon | reverse complement strand
GCTCCCAGACCCAATTTTCCAACATTTGGCTTGGAGCTTCTACAAAGTCCCGGGAGACTGAAGATCCAGAGAACTTGCGATACTTTGCCCGAGTAGTAGTCTGGTGGATAATATGGCCAAACTCATGGTAGAGGGTTTCTACCTCGTCATGACTGAGGAGAGATGGTTGCTCCTCAGTGTCCTTGGGAAAGTTACAGACCATAGCAGCGACTGTGTTTTGATATGTCCCGTCTTCCCTCATATATCCACCGATAAGAGGAAATGCTGCCGCATGATTGAATTTTCCTTTCCTAGGATAGAGGTCAAGGAAGAAGACCCCGATGAACTCAGAACTTTGATTGTCCACTATACTAAACGCCCTGACATCTTCGTGCCATGTAGGAGGATTGGCGATCTCGTAGAACTTCAAGCTGAAAATCTCTTGGTAGAACTCCAGCATCTTGTCCACGACGAAAAGTGTTGGGAAATACTGTTTGATCTCCTGTTTGTCCACATTGTATTTCTTATCTTTGAGGATGTTTGAATAGTACCGGAAATCAGAAGAGAGGATTTTCTGTTCACCACCAAGGTCTTCTTGCTTGAGTGATACAAGCTCCTCTAATTCCTCCAAACCGAGGGGGTGAAGTTTCATCTCCAGATCATCGAGGAAACTGACAACTCTTTCCGGAGACTCTGCCATTTTTATGGCAAGGACATACTCCGCATGAGAACGATAACCCATCAACTTAGCCTTCTCGTCCCTTAGTTCAAGAGCCCGCTTTAAACGTGGAGTATTCTCCTCCCTAGCTCTGTTCCCAAACATCTTCGAGTACTTCTCCCTCGTATTCGGATTGCTACAGTAACCTAGAACCACATCAGCTTCTGGATAGGTCACACCTACTTCGAAATTACCGTCATCGGTTCGTTTTAGGGAGTTAATCATGTGATCAGGGATGCCACTAAGCTCCTCGGCTGTGAACACCATGGTGTCATCCACCTCATTCAATGCCTGCTGGAATTCAATCGCCAGCTTTGACAGTTCCTGTTCTATCTCCTTCAACCGAGTCTGCTTTTTCTCGGAGAGTTCTAACCCCATTCTCCGGAAGTCCCTGAGTGACCGCTCCAGCAGGAGTTTGTCTGCGCCGATCAGGTTCTCCATCCTGTCTTCAACGCTGAGATAAACCTCGAAGAGTTCCTTGTTCATAACTGCCTCGATCTGGAATTCGGATAGTTTCTTACTACTCTCACTTGATGCTGCACGTACCTCGGGATCTGTTGATACATAAGCTGGGAAATAGAGAGAGGCAAAATCTGCTCCAAGTTTGCTGTTCTCTAATTCCAAATATTTCACGACACTATCAAATGACCGCTGATCCTCTGACAACGACAGAACCTTGTCAATAGAAGATCGCATTTTCTGGATTATCTCATCAGTTTTGGATATTATCTGATCAGGAGTCATCTCCCAGTTTAAATTCCCAAGAAGCCCTAAGGACTGCTCTAGATAGGGATTACTCATAGTTCGGGGAGAGATAGTGACGTATTAAGTAATTAGGTAATGTTCAAATCTATGACCAATTAATGACATAAAGCATGAAGAAGATAATGATTCCCATAGCAAAGGATATTGTCCACATGATGTAAGCGATGAAACCCCTCTTCCGATGCAATTTCCTGAATTCTTTATCCTCGAAGTATGGAGCACCATCCGAGGTCATTCGTTTCTGCTTAATGGTCTGGGGAACGAAAGTGAATATCCATCCAATCACAACCAATGCGAGAATAATGTGCACAAGTAAGAAGGGATAGTAGAAATAGATCTTGACATTCTCCGGACCGGGAAATGATGTCTCGTCGTTGGTAAGAACACGGGTCACGTAGGTTATAAGGAATAGGGTGTTAAGGAGAAGAGCACTGGCCATAACTTTGTAGTGATTCTTGTAATTCTTCTTCCTCGCGAAGATGAAGCCAATTTGTACAAGTAATAGGCTTGTGGCGACGATGGAGAAGCCTAGAACTGCAAGCCATGATGCTTTCTGTAAAACCATACTTTCTCCTTGGAAAGTAACCATATATAGTTTTCAATTATAGACATGTCCAGAATCGACTTAAAAGACCCTTCTGTTAACTATTGAGGAAAATAAGTCCCACAATCTATCAATTCACCCAGAGAGTAGATATTATAAGGTACAGTAACCCAAGGAACTTATGAATGTCTTGGATTTTCTGCAAGAATCTGTTGACTTTGAACACGATGAGATAAACAAACTTCTCGATAAGATCAAACCCGAAGACCTTGACAGAGAAATATCTGATACCCACACCGTGAGAGGAAGGCTAATCCACATGAGTGGGGCAGAGTACAGAATGGCCAACTACCTCTACGAACTCCCAGACCAAGATTTCTCAATCCCCGAAGACGCAGACATAGAAGTAATCAGGAAGGCGTTTGAGAAATCCAAGAAGAGACATATAGAGACCTTGAGGAATCTGACAGAGGAAGATCTGAGCAAAGTTTGGGTCTCAAAAGCCTCAGGTAATTCATACAGCTATAAATTTCTTCTCTGGCATTTCTTAGAACACCTTGCTACTCATCGAGGTCAGATTGCAATGTTTATCAGAATGAGGAATGAAGAGTAGCTAAGAATGATGAAAGGTGAACCCCTTACACTTGGGTTAATTATCAATGGTCTGTTATGGTTTCTCGTAGTACAGATCTTCGGAGTCCTCTACACTGGAGTATTCGGTTCTGTTGTAAACAATGTCGCACAACTACACTTCTTAGCAGTGTTTCTAGGCTGGATAGGTTTCGTGATTCTGGGAGCAGAACTCCAGATGAGCAGGGCATTTACTGCGCTTAGGCGATTTGAGCCTGAGACCCTAAGATGGCTTCTTCCCATTTTTCTAAATTCAGGATTAATCATAGCGTTGATTGGAACTGCTCTCAGAATGCAGATCATGGTAATCCTAGGTCTTGTAATTTACCTAATCGGGGTGCTGATCCATACTTACTGGGTCGTGCAGCAGAGAAGATCTCCACTGTTCAAGTTTCCATTGGGATACCACCTATTGGCCCAGTTCTTCTATATTGTAGGACTACTCGTTTTACTCCTGAACTCACTCATCGGGTTCTACGGAATAATTCAGGAGCGAACAAATGTTGCGATAGTATTCACCATCGGTTGGATTGGTTTGGTCCTGACGGGGACGATGATCAGAATACTCCCTATGTTTTTAGGCAAGGTGATCAACCGAGGGATGAAAAAGTACCTCTGGTTACACCTCCTACTGGCGATCACCTCGTCTATTCTCCTAATAGCTGGCCTCCTAATGTTCAGTTCTTACTTCATTGTAACTCCGATTCTATGGATAGGAGCGATACTCTGGGGTCTGATGTGGATATTCACGCTCGTGATACTGTTCGTAAGTTTGAGCTCTAAAAGGAAGACTCTCAACAAGGTGACACTTTTCTACTTTGTCCCGGGAATTGTATCCTTTAGCATAGGTCTCCTCTTCGGTATGGCATACCTTACAAATTATGGCGACATCACCGTTATTAGACGATTGCATATTCACCTCACTCTCTTAGCAGGTCTTTCCATGATAATGCTGGGGGCGAGCCATCGTATCACTTCTTTCCAGATACATTCAATCATATACTCTGGGAGGAAGACGGAGGCTCCACCAATTTCATTCTTACTGATGGAGAAGGGATACATGGTGCTAGCCATAACTCTCGTAATCTCTCAGCTAGTTCTGATTGTCGGAGTAGTCATGGGTGATACGAGAGTGTTTGGAACAGGGGGTCTTCTCCACCTACTGGCTTCCACAGTTTTCATAGGAGGTATCCTCAAAAACTACCGGTTCTATCTCCGGGAGAAAGATAATGCCATCCCGTTTGATCGTAAGGGGTCCGAGGTCTGATTTTTCCCCGAGATATTCATATATTGACCCTCCATCAGAGATTATGTCCGGATTGTACAAACTCTTAGCGGGGATACTCAAAGGTCCAATCAAGCGGTCAAGCAGAAAGAATATTGTTGATTACAATGGCATTCACAAGTTTGGCTCTATGGAGAACGAAGTAACTGTCACCACAGATTCAGCGGGAATCCCGACGATCTCTGGACAAAATTTCAGGGATGTCGTCATCATGCAGGGGTTCGTTCACGCTGCGGAGAGGTTGTTCTCGATGGAGTTGAACAGAAGAACTGCGAGGGGAAGGTTGTCCGAGACCTTCGGGGATGTAGCGCTGGAAACTGACAAGATGGCCCTTACCTTTGGTTTCGAAGAATTGGCCAAAAGAGACTGGGATACAACCATGAGAGATGATGATAAAGCCCTCATCGAAGCTTATGTCGAGGGTGTAAATCACTTTATTGGAATGGATAAGCACCCTGTTGAATTCGGACTGGTAAAGCTCAAGCCCGAACCGTGGACATGGGTCGATGTCGTCGCGTTTGGAAGATTGATGGTATGGCAGTTATCGCATGCATGGCACGGAGTGCTCTCTCGATGGAGGTTGATTCAAGAAGTTGGGGAGGAAAAAGCAGCAGAGCTAGAATTTGACTACGATGAGTTCAAACCCTCAATTTTGAAGATCGCAAATGAGATGAACACCATCGACGTGGACGGGATACTAAGGAAAGTCAATGGCATATTCTTGGAACAGACCGGGGGATCAAACTCAATCACCGTTGCAGGTCATCTGACCGAATCGGGGAAACCCATCAACTCGAACGACGTCCACCTCCCCATATCCACTCCCTCGTTATGGTATCAGATGAAGTTGGAAGTAAAGGGAGATTTCTCGGTAAAGGGGATATCACTCCCCAGTATTCCACTTATACTCATTGGTGCCACCGAGGGATACTCATGGGGTGTGACACTGGCCTATGTCGATGGGGCAGACCTTTTCATAGAGAAGGTGAACCTCGATGACAAGACTTACGAATTTAATGGGGAGAAGCGACCCTTGAAAGTTCGTGAAGAGCAAATCCCGATCAAGGGTGGGAAAGTTCACAGCTTCGAGGTCCTGAGCACACACCATGGTCCGATCATCTCTGATACCACACCTGGCGTCAATGTCGTCCTCTCTTCATGCGATGTGTCTCTGCAACCATCAAAGTACTTGGAGGGGTGGATTCGGTTGAATACTGGGAGGACGTGGAACGAATTTGTAGGGGCCATGGAGTGTATTGACTCCACGCAACTTAATTTCTCTTATGCAGACGTCGAGGGGAACATTGGATACTGGTGCACTGGAAAAATCCCAATCAGGAACCACGACAGCCTTCTTCCTGTCCAAGGCTGGACAGATGAGTATGAGTGGAAGGGATTCGTACCGTTCGAGGAAGCACCTCATGCACTCAATCCTAGCAGAGGGTACATCGTCACGTGCAATCATAAGATAGTGCCCGATGACTACCCACACTACCTAGGAAAGATCTTCATGAATGGGTACAGGGCGCAGAGGATTGAGAGCAGATTGAATACACTGATCGATAAAGGGGAAAAAATCACGAAGGAACATATTAACTCCATGATGCTTGATGAGTTCTGTATCCCAGGTAAGGAATTCGTGACTGATGTAATCTCGAACTTTGAACCTGAGACACAGGATGAGAGAATGGCAAAGGAGACCCTTGAGAACTGGGACTTTATTATGAATGTTGATAGTAAAGGCGCTGCGGTGTATGAGACGGTAAGGTACTTTATGGTTCTGAATCTCTTCAAATCTGCTCTTCCTGACGAGCTTATGCACCACCTTCTAGGTGTGGGTCCCAACCCCGTCCTGCTCTACGCCAATGAATTCTACGGACATGACACAACCACGCTGTTCAGGATGCTGAAGACGGGATCTACGTGGTTGGAGGATTACGGAGGGAAGGATAAACTCATTTCTGATGCGATCTCGGACGCCTTCAAGTTCCTGAAGAAGAATAGTGGGAAACCCAGTAGATGGAGGTACGGAGACATCCACAAGATCTACTTCCCCCATGCATTTGACATCAATCCATTGATGAAACATGTGTTCAATCCAAAGCCAGTCGAGATCGGGGGAAACACGGACACCCCGAAACAGACGGGAATGTTCTCCAATGATCCATTTGACAATAAGGCGTGGTCGCTGAGCTATCGGTATGTCATTGACTATGGGGAACCAGATAGGTACTACGGAATAATTGCTCCAGGACAATCGGGTCATGTAGCCTCTAAATTCTACACCCATCTTATAGAACCGTGGCTGGCCGGCGAGTACTTGCTCTTCCCGTAGGGTAGACTCACAACTGTAATAGTGAGAGAAGTTTTAAGCGAGGAGTTTCTGTTCTCTCATAATGAGTCCGGACTGGATAACTGTAAAGGAATACGAAGATATAACCTACAAGAAGTGTGACGGAGTAGCTCGAATAGCCTTCAACCGACCCGAGGTCAGGAATGCGTTCAGACCCAAGACCGTGGGAGAGCTCTACGATGCTTTCGTAGATGCAAGGGAGGATACCTCGATCGGAGTAGTCCTCTTCTCTGGTGAAGGACCTTCTCCAAAAGACGGAGTCTATGCATTCTGCAGTGGAGGTGATCAAAGGGCCAGGGGAAAGCAGGGGTACGTTGACGAGGACGGAATGCCGAGGTTGAACATCCTCGAGGTCCAGAGATTGATCAGGTTCATGCCCAAGGTGGTTATCGCTGTAGTACCGGGGTGGGCAGTTGGCGGTGGACACAGCTTGCATGTGGTCTGTGACCTCACACTCGCCTCTAAGGAGCACGCCATCTTCAAACAGACTGATGCAGACGTTACCAGTTTCGATGGTGGGTACGGTTCCGCATATCTTGCCAAGATGGTCGGCCAGAAAAGAGCGAGGGAAATATTCTTCCTCGGGAGAAACTACTCTGCCCAAGAAGCCTATGAGATGGGGATGGTCAACGCGGTCATACCCCACGAGGAGCTGGAAGACGTAGCCTTCCAGTGGGCACAGGAGATCCTTGCCAAGTCCCCGACCTCGATCAAGATGCTAAAATTCGCGTTCAACCTGACAGATGACGGAATGGTCGGACAGCAGGTCTTCGCAGGGGAAGCCACCCGATTGGCGTACATGACTGAAGAGGCAAAAGAGGGTAGGAATGCCTTCTTGGAGAAGAGAAAGCCAAATTTCAAGGACATAAAGTGGCTTCCCTAGGTACAGATTGGTATTTTCCAACAGATTGGGAATATGTACTATAAAATAGGAATCTATAAGAAGTAGGTTAATTGCCTATCTATTATGGAATCTCAGCTGTATCCCAGAAAAACAATTACCATGGATAAAGTGACGATGCCAAGATCATTCAAAATTGTCCTTGGGATATCCAATGTATTAAACATCGGATTAGTTTTTATGATATACTCTGCGACCTATTATCTGTATAATTATGCAGAACAGGATTTTTTTGACTTAGCGACTATATTCTTTGTGATTTCCAGCACCATCTTTGTAATTGTCCAATTTCTACTCACCTTTAGGCGGTTACCAGCCATCCTTGTATATATCTCAAACTTTCTTATCTCACTCTCTTTTCTTCTACTGAATTTTATATCAGATAGTACGTCGATCCTCCTATTATTAGTAACTTCAGCTCTTCTCTTAATCCCCATGACTGAAATGTATTTACTTTTCCGATCACCCGCGGTCAGGAACTATCTCAGATACAATCCGATAGAGTCACTCTTAATGAGAATTACTCAGCTTGAAGAGAGGATCGAGAATCTGGAAATGAAAGATAATCTGGAATCGTACAAATAGACACAGTTCTGAAGTAGATGAATAGTACCGAGAACTGGGTTGACATAGACTAGGGTGAGCTTCGGGGAGAAGGTAGAGACATATTTGTGGGATCTGTAACCGCTGTATTGAAGATTTTCATGAAATTCCAGTTGTGAAATAAATGATAATGTACTGGGAGGAGTACCGTAAAATAGACATATTTAAAAGCTAATTCGATACACCTATAACTAATGGAGTCAGAGTTATATCCAAGTAAGACTATTTCCATGGCTCTTCCTACTATCCCGGCTAAATTCAAATATATCTTGGTCATCTCAAATCTACTGAATATTTTCTCGCTCTTTATCATTGTAGAAGGAACTAGAGAGATAATACTATATCCCAGATCTGATCAATTGCAACTAGCTACAATTGGATTGGTTATGGCAATTGGACTGCACACTGTCGTTCAATTCCTACTCCTTTTCAGAAAAATTTCCCCCACTCTGGTTACGACTTCAATCGCATTTCTGATCCTCGCGATAGTCATAATGTTAATTTCATTCTATGACCCAATGGATGTCATTTTGATGTTCTCTCCCTATTTACTGATTACCTCCGTGGAGCTGTATTACCTACTCCGACCAACACCTATCAGAGAGTATCTCCAATTTGACCCAATGGAAGCTCTATACAGAAGAATTATACAACTGGAGGAGAGGATTGAAAACTTGGAAATGTTAAGGAAGTAAGAATCTTTCTTTTGCTAAATCTAATAGAATCTAAACATACCGCGTCATTTGTACGTTTCCTACTCATCCATATTATCGTGCAAGTTCTGTTATTGTGCTCTGGAGTTCCAAGAATGATCGTCGCTACTCACAACTACATAGAAATTCTCGACATGGTTCATATTTTACGGGATATAGATATAGTAAGGATTCTACCAATCATCCCGTTCATTGCAGTAGCAGTCTTTCAGGATTACCTGTTGGTTTTTAATACAATGAGGTGAAGACACTTCAGAAATTATCCCTGATGGCTATGGAGTAAGAATTTCGAGATGAAAATATTAATGATACCCCGGTGTTGTAAAATGACAAATTTTATATCACACACTATTAGAATCTACTTGTGGAATCGGAACTCTACCCCAATGCAAGGAATTCTGTTGAACATATCGCACCCTCGAATACAAGGATTCATATTGATCCTCCAAAATCATTCCGTAGGCTCACGATAGCAATCAATTTAGCGAATTTATGGCTAGCATATTTAGTCATGTCATTGTTCTTTGATAGTATAATATTCATTAGTAATTTTACACAATTTGAATTAGCTTTCATAGCGACTTTTATGATAGTAACCACCCTTTTCATCCAAATTCAGTTCTTTCTCCTTTTCATAAGAATCCCACCTGTAATTATATCAATGGTCAACCTTGCATTGGTTTCAGTTATTACATACATTCTTGTGCAATCTGGTTTCAACGGAGCGGCCCTAGTGATGATTGCGCCCTTTGGGATTGTAGCGTTGGGGCAGATATTCCTTATATATTCCTCCCCCCGTACAAAACAATATCTCAAGAATGACCTCATCCTTGAGCTCATCAAACGAATTCATGAGTTAGAAAGCCAAAACCAGAACATAGAAATGAAGTTGTCTAGTATAATTCGATGAATTCTTCACAAAAGGTTCAAATTGAGGGGAGACTTCAACGATATATGATTCGAAAAGTAATTTCGACAGACAGGGCCCCTACACCAGGTGCACACTTTTCACAGGGTATAGTGTTCAACAATGTTCTCTACACTGCAGGGCAGATAGGCCAGAACCTCGAAGGGGAGATGCAGCAGGACAGTATTGAATCGGAGGTGGATCAGATCATGAGAAACCTATCAGAGGTCGCAGCAGCAGCTGGCACATCCCTTGACAAGACCCTGAAGACGACAATTTTCATAACCGAGTTAGAGTACTTCAGACCGGTGAACGACGCTTATAAGAAATTTCTCCAGATCTCACCACCTGCAAGATCCACGGTTGTTGTCAAAGATCTAGCTAAAGGTGCAAGAGTGGAGATAGAAGCCATTATCGCAATTGATTGAAAATAATGGGTATAGTGAACAACTAGAATAACAACAACGATTCACCGAATATATCCGGTGACAAATTGAACATTGTACGGACATATAAATATGTAAGTTTTATCCACGTGGTCAGATTTTCAAATACGCGAACAAAGTTAACAATCATCTCGCGATTAGTCCCTGGATCCGAAGTAAAAACCCAGAAACAAACTCGCGCCCTGTATTGAATAGAGGGTAAGTTGCTCACTCGGATAGACATTCGACATGAAGATTGCTAGGGCTGTTATTGCAATAGCAATTAGGGATTTGAGATGTTGTACCAAGCCCACACCATCTTTCTTCTCCTTGAGGAAGATTTTTCTGAACAGTGCACCGAGGATGTATCCAGATATCAGATAGTTCACCTCAAGGAGGTATTTGGGAATCGTCATATCGAGATACATGAGGTAGAAGGAGTACCCAGCAAAGAGTAGGATAAGTATGGATCTCACTGTTCCAGCAGGAAGAGCGAAGGCCCTTTCTCCTGCGCTCTTCTCACCTGAAGGGTCTCCACCCCGAATTCTCCCCCCGAAGTAGAAGGCGAGTGCAACTGCTACAACCGAGGAGAATGTTTCAGCATCTGGAAGATCGAAATATGAGAGGTAGAGGAGATTAATACTCAACGAAAGGGTAAGTGTCGCTCGGACAGTTCCCTTAGGTAGTCCCAGAGGATATGGATAAGGAAATCCCATAAGTACTACGGATCAGTTCAAAATATTAGCTGTTGCATTAAAAAATCAACCGTTGCAAAAATCGCTTTCATAAGATGTGACATGACCTTTGATTCCCTCTCCACGTAATCCAAGGGGGTCAGTGCTTCTGATCATGGGACTAAAAGTTACTCCATCACTCCAGACCCCCATATCCAGATTTGTTAGGAAGCCGGTAGAAGTGGATCGCCCCGAAAGAAAATCTGCCATAACGGACAACCTACCCAGAAGCTGGTTGTAGATATTGAATTTGATGAGGTCAGTTGGAGAATAGTGATTGGCTAGATCCCGAGGATAGCCATGGAAGTCTGACTGAACCACGAAGAAGGACACTTGATCATCTGGCAAGAAGTTGGTACCATCTCGGGAATATAGCCTCTCGAATAGACCAGCAGGAATACAGGCAGGCACTACCACATCATCTTGATATGCAACCACACTTACAATGGTATGATCTGGAAGAGCACTCATATTACTCTCAAAGCTACCGACCCACCCCGCTTCGATGTCCACAAGGAGTTTACTAGTACCCATTCCCAAACCCAGCAACTTGTCTAGGACATACAAGGTCATACCACCACCGAGAGAGTGACCTCCGATCATGAGACGGGAGGTGTCGTAACCCATGGGGAGATATGAGTCAATCTCTCCCTTCAGATCGTCACCCGTGCTGTTGGATCTATTGAAGAACTCGACCAACCCGTCCATTTCCATGGCGTATCTGTAATAATTTGCAGACACCTCACCAACAGGAATTTGGATTCCATTCCTCTGTAAATAAGAGGAATACTTGCCCTCGTCATAGTACGATGAGTACTGCACGAAGATAGTGAGTATACCCCTGCTGCTCACGGTTCTCAGGATATTGTCATAGTACTTGGTGTCGGAACCAGAATGTCCATGAATGAATACATAAATTGGGACAGTCTCATCGACTCCCAAGGGGATATAGAGGTACGTCTTCCAGCTGTTATCCTTGTACTCAGGAACGATGAACTCCATGAATTCAGGGTTGACCTCCTGTTCGTAACTAATTCTCTTCACATCATACAGACCCTCGATGACTGGAGCTGAAGGGAGATTAGCACTGATGAAGAATATCGAGGGGAGGAAGGGGAAGATGAGAAGGATAGAGAGGATAGCCACCACTCCCCTCCTGATATTTGTCCGTGAGAATTCGAACTGGAATTTAGATTTCCTAATTCCCCCTCCCCATTCTGTATCGATCACACTCCCGTATTCCATCAAGACAGAGTAGAGCAATATAGCTCCGATGAAGTATGGAACGATGATCATTGCACCTCTGAAGAATAGAAGATCTAGTCCTAGGTACAATAGAATCGAGGTCGTACTAAATCCTCGGATTACGTGTGCGAGGACATCCACTCGGTTTTGGAGGAAATATCCAACGATTACACTGAACATCAGACCAAGAAAGAATCCCATACTGAGGATTAACCTGTAATTCTCAAGGCTCTGCGCGAATCTAACTAACCACTCCCCGATATTCCTCCCTGCCCTGTACGGGTCTACCCCAAGTAATACTTGGATGAGTATGGGAGACAGACCGAGCAAATTGCCTACGAGTCCCACTCCCAGATTTTTCCAATTCACCATCCAATCATGAATATACCAAATGTAATATTTTCGTTCTCTGCACTCTATCTTGCCAATGAAAAACCAGAAGTCATTTTATCGACGATTTGGCGGTACATTCTTTATCTCGTGATATAACATCAACCTGTAATGAAGAAAAATGGACTTTACTCGGTTGCGAAGAAGGCGATCACCACGCTCAAAAAGCAGAACTCGGAAGGGATCTCTATCACCGAACTTGTCCACCAACTGAACGTACCGAAGAGACGGGTGTATGACATCAAACTTTTACTGGAGGGAGTCGGTCTCATCGAGAGTAAGAAAAAGAGTGGAGAGTCCTACTTATATTGGAAACACGAGGAGAAGAAAGAGGAGAATGAAAAGACGAGATTAGAATGTTCTAAGATCGAGATCTTCTTCGATGGTGAGGTCACCTCCATCTCGAACAAGGGGAATGAGGTTGTTATTGAGGCCACTGGCTCGAAAATGGAGATAGACGTATTGGAATGATCGAGGAGATTAGAGAGAACCTGCTCAAATTCTATTACGAATCGGGTAGAAAATTCCCTTGGAGAGGCATCTCCGATATCTATAGACTGGTAGTGACCGAGATCCTCTTGAAACGGACAAATGCCCAGAAAGTTGATGAGGTATGGAATTCCTTTTTCCAGACGTTCCCAAATCCACGGGCACTCTCTGAGGCTACATTTGAGCAAATTGAGGTCGTAATTGCCCCGTTGGGTCTTCAGAGAAATAGATCAAGGGAGCTTAAGAGGATTGCACTTGAACTTGCCGAACATCGGGACTATACAGAGTTGTTGAACATCCCCTCAATAGGCCAGTACATCGCGGGATCGGTGTCGATCCAGATGGAAAAATCATGGCAGAAGCCACCGGTTGATGTCAACATTGAGAGGGTCATTTCCAGACTTCTCGGTATTCCTAAATTCAACCAGAGAGCATTGAAATTCTACAACTCACTGTATTCACCAGGGGTGCACATCGAGATACTCTATGCAATACTAGACCTCGCAGCACTCCTCTGCAGACCCAACAACCCGAAGTGTAACAAATGCCCTTTGGAAAAGCATTGTGGGTTTCCTAGGAGAAGAATCTCACCTTTATGCAGCTCCAAGTATATTGGGGATTCGGCCATGGTAGTAGTACTTAGCAGAGCCCAGTACGATTCGCTTAAAAATGATGGAGAGTTACGGCTACCTTCTTTCATGATGAGGAATCGCACTGCAATAGTCTACGTGAAGGTTCCGACCAAATCATTTGTCGGCACTGTTAGTATGAAAAAGGTTGGAGATGGCATAATAATCCATACGTTGACTCCA